>DAOLCX010000110.1:0-7149 GCA_035327685.1 Pirellulaceae bacterium
GCCCACCGGGATTTGCTGGAATCGACCATGCAGTTAGCCGAAACGTTGAGAATGTCGGGAAATCAACAGGACGCTATGTTCTGCGCTCAGGATGCCATCGATATCGGTGAACGGCTGCTGCTCGTGGATCCTGAAGATCGGCGCGCGATTCGGTATTTGGCGTATGCCCTCAGCGACTTGGGCGAAATGGAGGCAAGTGCATGGTCCGCAGGCCACAATCAGAGTATGGAGTTTATCCCGCATTTTGAGCGATGCCTGTGGTTGATGCAACAGTCCGCCGTCCTGGATGCTGACAACCCGCGCGGCCAATGGGATGTCGCATTTGGGTTGACCAAACTTGCCAGCGGGTTGTTATCGGCTAATCGAGTTCAGGAAGCGATTGAGCGTCTGCAGCAAGCGTTGCCTATTCATCGGGAGCGATTTATGGGAAGTTCGGGTGATCTCATCGCGCAACGGAACCTATTGGAAGCCTTGAAGTTGGCTGCCGTTGCCCACCATCAGGCCGAGCAACGGGAACTGGCGCTGGAGCACTTTGAAGAAGCCACGCAACATGCCGCGGAGCTTGTGCGCCAAGCACCTGATGATGTGGTACTGAGAGTCTTGCAGATCGAGACCCTGGAGGCCCTGGGCCTATTTCATTTATCGTGTGATCGTCACTCAGCGGCCCACGCTGCTTTTCATGAAGCCCTGACCTTGGCCGAGAGTCTGGCGGCAACCGACTATGGCGAAGACCGCGTGCAGGCATGGATCAATCGGTTGAATACCTACCTCGACTGAAATCGAATAGGAGTCTTACCGCATTGCCCGTGTGGTCAAACGAGCAAGCTTTCCAACAGTAACCGCAATTTGCGCAGTTCCCCGAAATGATGAATATCCGGTTCAGGCAGTACTTCAATCACCAAAGCTCGGTTGTATTTGATTTGTGCCAATTGAGTAATCAATCGGCCGAAATCGATGACACCTTGCCCCACGCGGACTTGCAAATGATCTTTGTTGGAATCACGGAGATAGACATTTTGAACGTAAGGCAGTAACTTGTCAAAGTTCGCTGGCCTTTCATGCCGGTAGATATACTGGCTGGGATCCAAAGACAGCCCCACACCTTTTACGTGTCCACAGATCACCGAGACGGTATCGACATCACCCGAGAGGCGGCCATATTGGCTGCGCATGCCCACGCGGACGCCGTGTTGCTCGGCAATCTGGGCCAGGCGTTTGAATTTTTCAACTTCTTCGTTGAAGGGAGTGCCCAGTTCTCCACTGGGAACGGTTAACGACACTACCCGCACGGATTTGGCCAACTGACAGCAGCGATCAAATTGATGAAAGAATTCCTCGCCCGTGGCCGTAAAATCAAGACTGAATCCGGTGACATCCATTCTCCGAACAGAATTGCACGTCACCACGGCCATTTCGAGGCTCTCGGCTACCTGACTGGGGCGCAGGTGATTGCCTTGCTCATGAATCGCAATCTCCACGCTGGCAAACTCCAGGTCGGAAATTCGTTCAATAGCATCGTCAAATGACAGATCCGGGAAACATGCTGTCGATGCAGCCACAAACACTTTACCAACTCCTCAGGTGTCCAATTCGCACTAGCTCACAATCCTTGTCCGTCGGCAGGCGCCAGCTTGACGATGCATCCGTGAATACCGCCTCAAGGCACTGCTCAGCTTACGTGAGCCCGCGCAAATTGACAATGCCACGCGCGACGCTTTGTGATATGATTAGATGAGTGTGGACTGACGCCGATTGCAGCTCCGACCTGCCATTTGCGCGGTTCGGCGTGTAAATCGAGCGCCACGTGCTCCTGCCCGCGATCTGGCACAAAGGAGACCGATGGGTCCAGAGGTGGCGTGCGCGCTGGGCGCACGTTTCTGTAGTTGAATAACACTAATTGCGAGGTGATTTCGCCGTTATGACTGACCACAGCAACCTACCCAACAGCAAGCCAGTCGGGATGGTTTCGGCCAGGCGCGTCCGACGCGCCTGGGGGCGAACCATGTTGATTGCGGTTGTGGCACTGGCGATGCTGGCATTCCTTTACTACGGCGCCGCCATGGCTTGGCAACATTGGCTCGGAGAGCGTGTTGACCCCAACTTAAATCGCTTATCGTCGATCGAACTCGGTGAAGATGACTCCGCCAATCACATCGACCTGCCGGGCATGCTGGCAGGCTTGTCGCAATCCACGATTGACGCTGCAGAATTCCCACTGGACCCAGTTCTGGAAATCGCTTCAGCGGCTAAGCAGTATATTGAGGAAAACATCCGCGACTACACGTCGATCATGATTAATCAGGTGCGGATCGGCTCGCGCCCCATCCGCGAAGAACAATTCATGTATTGCAAGATCAGGCATCGGCATACCACCGCTGAAGGCGAGGAGAAACCGTTTAGCATCTATACACGGTTTGTCGCGCCGCAAAATGTGCTGGGGCAAGAGGCCATTTGGGTGGAGGGCCAAAACAACGGCAAGATTATTGGCCACGCAGCCGGGCTGTTAAACGTCGCCCGTTTTTGGTTGGACCCTGAAGGCCCTATCGCCATGGAAGGCAATTTGCACCCGATGTACCAGATGGGGTTTGCTCGATTTCTCGATATCTTGTTGGAAAAAGGGCTCCGAGACCGAGAATGCACAGACTGTCAGGTGACGCTCACACGCAACATCACGATTGATGAGCGCCCTTGTCTGTTGTTAGAAGTCAAACATCCTGAGCAAAAAGGCGATATTGATTTCCATATCGCTCGCATCTACATCGACATCGGCCATCAAATTCCGATTGGTTACGAGGGATATCTGTGGCCCGAAAAGCCTGGAGATCCGCCGCTGCTGATCGAGAAGTACTTGTACACCCAGATTCAGTTGAATGTTGGATTGACCGACGCCGATTTCGACCCCGACAATCCTGAATATGATTTCCCCGGAAGAAAACGCCGTTGAGCTGGTGCCACGTTCAACCCCATTCCTAGTGGCTGATTCGCCATGAAACGGATTGCGGCCATCGTAGGCCCAACGCCACCCCATATACGTTGGTCGTTACTGCAGAGCTGCCGATTGAGACCTGCGGTGCGCAATGACCAACCTGATTCTGTGTTTCGACAATTGCGGTCCTTGCACGAGCTCTCCAACGCGTACCAACAAAATCGCGTGTTGGACGGAATTGCCTGGCACGAGTCATGTTTGCCTCCTGCTGAAATGACATCCGACTTGGTCGCGTTGCCTGAGAACGACCTCGTACCCCGCGGTTGTTTCGTGGAAGAAGTGCTGAATGTTTACGGAGGTGTCGAGTTTGTTACGAACCAATGCAGCGTGTGCCTGGCCAATACATTCAAAGGCCAACATGGTTGGGCTGGTTGTGTTGGGACCTTGAGCGGATGGTCCGTCCGCTCATCAGGAGGGGGAGATCCCTACCCAAACTTGTTCGATTGGCTCGATGGGAAATACGGCGCGATGGATTGGCACTGGTGGCGAGAGCAATGCCAGGTGGAAACCAACCCGCACTGGTATGGACTTTGGTTGCGATCTCCGATCGATCCACAAGTGCTGCCCTTCGTGGGGCAAATCATGGACACCGCCTTGGCATCTATTGCGCAACTTGATGCGTCTGCCCGCAACGATCTAAGTCGATTTTGCACTGCAGTAGCATTGGCAATGGAACACCACATCCCACTGAGTGTGATCAGCGTGCCGCCAGGCTTTTCGGACGGAGTCACCTGGACGATTTCTGCGCATTGTCAACATTGCCACGCCCCCAGGGGGACTGGAGCACCCATATGTGCTGTCTGCAAGGTTTCAGCGCCGGTTGAACCCGCGCGCAAGCGAAAAGTGTTGGGGTTGCGACCTTATTTGGGTTTGGAATCGCTGATCGGTCCATCGGCCGCGCGACAGGCCCTGTCACGTTTTTGGCAGCTCCACAAAAGGTAACCGTACACGAAAAGTAGAACAATTGTCCTCAATTGTTCGTCTTGCAACGATGGTAAACCCAGCCAGGGATTCGAACAATTGAAGACAATTGTTCTTCAAACATGCTTTTCCACCAGAATCCGTGCACGGTTGTCACCAATGATAATCAACGATCCTCGCTGCGGGTAACTGCTTCGATCTGCTGCATCAACAATTCCTGACCATCGACGAATCGATGTTCGATCTGCAGTCCCCAAATGTTGATCGGGTCGAACCATCGTCGGTCCAATTTGACCAGATCCTTGACCGTGCACACCAGGTCATGCACTCCGCACTCTCGCGCTCTCTCACATAGTCGCTCGATATCCGCAGGGTTGAAATGGTAGTGGTCTGGAAAGGCATTCCATTCGCGAATATCGAGTTCTAAATGTTGAAGCGTTTCTAAGAAAGCCGTTGGCTGACCGAGTCCACAGAAAGCAATTTCGGGGCGTCCGACGATAGATTCCAGGGGCCAAGCCGTCATATCGGCAGCCAGCCAACGCCGCGGCACGACTTCCGCGATCGCAATCCGCTTGTGTCCGGCATACCGCGACGCCTGATCGACAACGCGCGCCAACGACTCGGCAGAAACCAGATTGCTGCGCGTGATCACAATCCAATCGGCTCGTCGCAAGCCTCGTACGGATTCTCGCAACAAACCGCGCGGCAAGACGTGCCCAAATCCCCAGGGCTCGAGGGCATCCAAAGTGACGACATCCAAGTCACGGGCAAACTGGCGGTGTTGAAAACCATCATCCAAGATGATCGCCTGCACACGGTGCCGATCCACGAGTTCGCGCGCCGCGAGAATCCGCCGGGGATTCTGGAGGTGCATCACTTGGGGAAACTCGATTACAAACTCCTTGGCCTCATCATTCATGCCATCGGCTAAAGCGCGATAGCCTCGGCTGATGACTCCTACTGACAATTGGCGATCGACAAGTGTCCGTACCAGCCAATGCACCAACGGGGTTTTCCCCGTTCCCCCCGTAGTCAAATTGCCGACCGATATTACAGGGCAAGCAACGGATGCGGGCCGGCGCCAGCCTTGGTCAAACGAGATGTTTCGCAGAGCGACACCGGTGTGATAAATCGGCTCGCAGCATGAAAGTGCGCAACGCAGTAGCCATGCGGAAAGTCCTGGTCGTTGACCGCACAACAGGCTGCGGTCAATCAGGTGTCTGGATGACCGATTTGACTGCACGTCATGTTGACTGGCGTTCACGGGCAGTCTGGACTAACTCATTGATCGTTCAGTGTCCGACGAGTGCAGGTTCCCCGACCTCGAGCAACTGCCAGGAGGCATCGCCTGTTTGTTGTGACCAAAGCCAGCCCAGGTCTCCACCGTAGTACATGTGGCTGATCAAGGCTGCCACCGGAGCACACACGACGGCGCCAATCAATTGATCGTGATAACGCGCCGCGGCCTTTTTCAAGAAGCTTGCGATACGTCTCCGGGCCACATCAAATTCTTCACCTTCGGGTGGGCATACGGTTTCCGGATGCTCCAACCAACACCGGTACAGCCAGGGTTGCGTCTCGCGCAGTTCATCGAGGCTCTTTCCGTGCCACAGCCCGAAATCCAAGTTGGCCAATGCTGAATCGGACTTCAGTTTGACGTCCATCTCCTGGGCCATGATCTGGGCAGTTTGTTCAGCCGCCTGGCATGGTGCATGGTACAGGACACCTAAGCGATAACCACTCAACTCGTGGGCAGTGCGATGTGCTTGTTCTAAGCCAGTGGCACATAAAGGGACATCGAGTCGTCCACCAATTCGCCCTTGGCAATCCAAATCCGTGGCGGCAGCCCGCACCAATACCAACCGCGGCAAAGTTCCTGGCATGTTCTTCGAAAAACCCCCTGTTTCAATGCATGGCCTTCAGGCCCAACAATTCCTGCAACTCGCACACTGCCTGCCCGTAATCTGCCTGGCCAAAGATGGCCGATCCGACTACCAGCAAATCCGCTGATGCATCAACGGCTGAACGAATCGTATCCCGATTAATTCCACCGTCAATCTGCAGCAACACTTCTTGTCCCACGAGTTGTCTTAATCGTTCTAACTTGGCCAACGCCCGTTTGTCAAAGGGCTGTCCGCCGAACCCAGCGGGGACGCTCATCACAACGACCAAATCGCACCACGCTAAGTAGGGTTCAATGGCGGAAAGTTCCGTATTGGGATTGATCGCCAGTCCGCTGGCCGCCCCCACAGACCGTATTTGACGCAGAATCGGGAGCGGGTCAGGCACGGCTTCGGCGTGAAACGTGATGACATCCGCCCCACTCTCGCGAAATGCGCCAACGTACTTGCCCGGGTCAGCGATCATCAAATGCGCATCAAGAGGCAAACTGGTCAAACGGCGCAATGCGCGAACGATAGTCATGCCGTAGGTAAAATTCGGCACGAAGACACCATCCATGATGTCCAAATGCAGCGCCGGTACCGCCGCGGCCTCCAACCGTGCGACTTCTCGCTCAAGATTGCCGAAGTCGCACAACAACAGCGAAGGCAAAATCGCGGGTGAGCGGCGCTTCAGGCGATCGATCGTTTCAGCTCGTTCCATGCGGACGCAATTCAGTGTGGTACTCTTGGTTCTTGCGCAATCGCCGATCATTGATTGCCGGGAGGATTGAAGCGGAGCACAAACAAACCATTCTGACGGTCGCTGACAATGATGTTGCCTGAGGGGAAATACGGATAAACCGACCAGGCTCCATTAAACGTCAACGAATTATCCGCCGGATAGGTGTCAAAGTAACCCACCTCCGGAAGTACCTTCAAGCGTGGATTGACAATTTCTCGAATCCGCAAACCGCTCGTGTAATTCGCTTGGAAAATGTACTTCCCGTGAACATATTGATTGTGATCGATGGTGTTTTCTGTTCCCAACACATGTCCCAAATAGACCGGATTCGTCAAAGTCCTCAACCACCATACGTGGGTGCGAGTCTTCGTCGGTTGGTTTTGCATTTCGTCCAATTCATCATCGACAAAGAAAAAGCGGTGATCTTCACTCAACCAACCTTGGTGCGTGTAGGCGTGCTCCGGATAACCAGTGCGCGAAATCAATACCGGAGTCTGCTTATTCGTCACATCGACGATGGTCAACGTGTCTTCGTTGCAACAAAACGCTATCTCGCGCCCTAACAAGTTGGCAGGAGAACCCAAAGGCGGCCCGGTGAAATTCGTATCCGAACCGTG
>DAOLCX010000111.1:0-7131 GCA_035327685.1 Pirellulaceae bacterium
CGACCCCTTAGAGCCAAACGATCGGTCGCGCTGCGTTTGAAATCGACATCCACCGCCATTGAAGCCGAGAGCTAGCGCACACCGGCTAACTCTAAATTCGAGGTTTGACAAAACGCTAGTCGGCGCGGTTGGCGAGGCGCTGAAGAACGGACGGTTCAATAGTTTCTGACAGGGTTTCCACATGGCCGTCGGCAAATACGAATTGGACGACGCCAGGATGGAAACTGCCGAAACACAGTTCCTTTTCGTCAATGTCGGTTTCCGACTTTCGTTTAATAAAATTAAGTCGCGCCATGCCGCTGCCCACGCATTCAGATGCATTGATGCCATTAAGTTGATCGGTCGATCCAAAATACCAGTGATCGACAGCTTGCGAATTGCCATCAAAATCAATTCCTCGGGTTTCCAAGTCAAAAATGGCCTCGCCCACCAATAAGGTATTGGATGTTCCGTCGATGATGTCGCGCGTGCGCACGCGACTGTTATTGAACAAGACGCCATCCAAATGCGGATCGCCAACGCGCAAACCTGGTCCACTCTCACGTTTTGTCAGACCCGTGGCAGACCCCAAGTACGTTGCCGCCTGTCGGTTGTCGATCCCTTCAAACCAAACGGGAGGCGGAAGCGGGTGCGATGGACATTGCATCCAGGGGATCAACACACCGCAGGCTTCCATATTGGGTCCCGCATCCCAAGGTTGGCCAAACTCCAGTGTGTCGTAGAGGTGTTGTTGTTCGGTGTATGGAAGTATCCGCGCCGACCACATTGTTCGATCAGGCCATTCGAATCCTGACGGAAAGCGCCCTTGGGTATCATGGTGGTTGATCAAAGCCAAACCGATCTGCTTCAGATGGTTCATGCACGATGCGCGGCGGGCTGCTTCACGCGCAAACTGAACCGCTGGGAGAAGAAGTCCCACCAAGATCGCGATGATGGCGACGACGACTAACAACTCAATCAGCGACCAGCCGCGTCGAACCGTGTTGACTTTCAAACCTGCCATGCCCACCTCCCCCGTTGACCATATTCTAGCCGCGTCGCCAACTCGGAATCAAGCAATTTGGCTGGAGTGGGTATGGATGGTGAATCCACAAGTCATGGGCCGTATTCCACAGAACCGGCTGCGCGGCGAAGTCGATCAGCCAAGGCCGCACCGATCCCCATTTCCGAAGGCAATTCCAGGATGGCCAAATCAAACCCCTGCTCGTCAATTTCCCGCAGGCGAGAGTACAAGATGCGACCAGTTTGCTCCAAACTGTCTGGCCACTGCCACCACGTGACATTGCCCGGCAAGTCTGGTTGCTGTTGCCATGCCAACACGAGAATGCGCTGAGGCAACTCGGAATGATCTGCCAGGCATTGCAGCAACCGATCTGCGCGGCAAGCGATGACTGCTGTGTTTGGCGCGTAGTGCACCGCGTGTCGGCCCGGGCTCATCGTGCCAGCGATGTTCGATCTGGTAATTGCCACCTCGGCAATTTGGCTCAGTTCTTCCAATGTGTAAGCGCCCGGTCGCAGTAAGACCGGAGGATCCTGCGAGAAATCGACGATCGTTGATTCGATCCCTACGGGTGTCGGCCCACTATCCAGGATCAAGTCCACATCGTCTCCCAAGTCGTCCATGACATGCTGAGCTGTAGTCGGGCTAACATGGGTGAACCGATTGGCTGAGGGAGCCGCGATTGCCGAACCAAATTGTTCCAAGAGCGCTAACGCGATCGGATGCGAAGGAATACGCAGGCCGACGGTTTCCAGTCCACCCGATACGATTGGGCTGACCAGTGATGACCGGTGAAGGATCACGGTCACTGGCCCAGGCCAACAAACCGACACAACTCGGCGCGCCGCAATTGGGATATCTGTTGCCCACTGATCGAGCGACTCCAATGTCGGCAAATGAACAATCAATGGGTGACCGTGAGGGCGCCTTTTGGCCTGAAAGATCCGGCCAACGCCCAACTCATTTCCGGCGTCGGCCCCCAGCCCATAGACGGTCTCCGTAGGAAAGGCCACCAAGCCCCCTCTGCGAAGAACTTCGACCGCAGCACCTAATGCTTGATCGAGTTCATCAGGCGTCGTCGCCAAAATCTGTGCCATCCTTTTGATTTCCAGTTGGGGTCTCTGATACGTTGGTCCAAACGACCGGGCAACTCGCCAAGAGTTATAGTAACTGTCATACCGGGGCGGACTTGGTGTCGCGCCTAAAACCTGGCAACCGATTCGTCAGATAGCAGAGTGCCACAAAATCATAGAGTGCGTGAGCGATGGCGGGAGCCCACCAGGTATTGGACCAGATCATAAGACCTCCGAGCCAAAATCCAATCACACTCGCAACGGCAAAATACGTTGCGTTCATAAAATGTGCCAGTCCGAACAACAGCGAGACTGCGATCCAACTGATCAACCAGCCAAAATCACCACCCAACCGGTAGGCTAAACCATCTTGCAGCACCCAGCGAAACAACAGTTCTTCGCAAATCCCTGCCAACAAGGCGATGATGGCCATTTGAAAAAGAGACAAGTGACTGAACATCGACTTGACCCAATCACAGGTATCGCGCCGCATCCGCTCGAAGAGTTTCCCCGGCAATCGATCCAAGGCAAAGAGCAGCAACACGATCGGCACCACCCCGCCGATCCCCCACAGTAGAACTGCCAACCATTGGCCGTCCGTCCAGGTGCCCAACATCGGATGGTGGGGGTTCCGCACTCCGAGGACGTATAACAAGATTGCCACAAGCACCAAACCGGCTTCGGCAGCAGCCACCACGCCGAAGCTCAGCCTGGGTGGATTGGTCTGATCTGAAGTAGGCACACTTTCTTCATCCATGGTCGGCATCAAATCATGGTGCGCGAAGAGTCGCGATGCCGGTTATCCAAACGACGGATCCGAAGCCCGGCGGCTGATGCTTGCGAACACTCGGGGACAAGCCAATAGAATCCCAACGTTCCACCAGTGCTCTGTCAGGACTTGATACAGGGGTTCGTTCATTGTGGTGCGACGCTCCGCGTCGCGCCACCTTATCACTGAACCCCCATTTCTCAGTTTGACAAAGCACTAGCCTCGCGATGACAGATTCAGGTCTGTCAAAACCTGTTCCGCACCGGGAGTCAGTTTCCGGATTTTGCGAGCAATATTGTCTTTTTCGGTCGAATTCGCATGCGCCAATTTGCGCTTCAAGATCGCCATCTTGGTCCGCCGTTTTCGGCGACGCCGCAATTCTCGATTTCTTTCAATCCCGGTTGCCATGAACCCCCCAATGCAATGATACACTACTCCGCCGACATACCGGGGATGGTATCGTGCAGCGACGCTTTGATCAATCCGGCCAACTCAGCGACCAGAAACAGGGATCCAGTAATACAGCACAAATCTTCGGCTCCCATTTCGGAATAAGCGGTAACCCAAGCAGCCTGAGGCGATTCAAATTCACGAATGCGACAGGCCGACGGCGAGTTGACCGGGGCATCGCCAGGTGCCGTCGAGCTGGCCAACCTTTTTTCGGCTGCCAATCGGAGTTCGCCGGTCGACCGAGCGCGGGGATTTTCCAGGAACTCGGTAAGCAATATTTCTTGGAAATGAGGGACCAGTCGCGCGATCATGCCGCGAAAATCCTTGTCCCGACTAATTGCCAGAATCAGCCATCGGCGTCTGGCCACTCGCCAATGCGGCACCTGTTTTTGCAAGGTGCTGAGCAGGGCTTCAATCGCAGCCACATTATGGGCCACGTCGAGCACCAGGGTGGGCTGGCTGGACACGATCTCGATTCGCCCAGCGTGCTCGATTTCGGCCAAGGCCTTAGGCACCGCCTCCAACAGTTGATGAAACCCCTTCAACTCCAACAGGCGAGCGGCTGCCACGGCCAGTGCCGCATTCTCCACTTGATGTACACCCAGAAGTGGGATGGAAACTGTGACCTTGGTTTGCCCGGCAAACTGGGCAGCGTCTGTGAAGTCAACCTCAAAATGGGCTCCGGACGAATGCAATTGTGCATCAACGATTTGAAAATCGCGGCCCAACTGTACAACAGGCGACTGGTGTTCTTCGGCAACACCACCAACCACGGACGCGGCTTCTTCGGGCAAACAACCGATCAATACTGGAATGCGGCGTTTGATAATGCCGGCTTTTTCCTTGGCAATCTCGGCCAATGTATGGCCGAGCTGACGGGTATGGTCAAAGCTGATCGACGTGATGATTGAAAGATCACTATGACAGACATTGGTGGAGTCGAGACGCCCTCCCAAGCCGACTTCAATAACCGCAACTGCCACTCGTTGCTGGGCAAAATACTGGAAGGCCAAAGCAGTGCAGATGTCAAAAAAAGTCAACCGTTGTTCGCCATAGAACTCATCGCAGGCATCGACTATCGGGCGCATGCCTTGAATGAGTTGCTCCAATGCATCATCCGCGATGGGCAGCCCATCCACTGCGAAACGTTCGTTCAGTTTGAACAAATGGGGAGACGTATAGCAGGCAGTTCTGTAGTGTGCTTGATGCAAGATGGACGCCAACATGCGTGTGACTGAACCTTTGCCCTTCGTCCCAGCCACATGAACTACAGGATAGGCCAGGTGGGGGTCACCGAGGCGCTTGAGCAACTCCCGAATGGCATCCAATCGGAGTGACGCGGCGAGGCGAACCGGTTGACGTTCGTAGTTGATCCGGCTGGTCAGCCATGTGACCAAGCTACTCAAAGAATGTGGGCTGGGGACTGGGGCCATGCCATGCAATGCAAATACAGTCAGGTTTTGGAAGTTGCCCGTATTCAAGCGTAAAACCGCGCATCCTACCCAGTTTCTACCTCATTGAACAGGAATCGGGGTCATCCTAAGATAGACGCCTCAGCGAACACAGGACGGGCTTGGCCGCGTAGAACCTCCGTCAAGAATGCTGGCTGGAGAAAACCGTACATGGCGACTGTCAAAGATCCCAACCGGGCGACCGGGACGCAAAAATTGGAGCAAACGAACCCGGACTACAATCCGGACATCGTCATTGAGACGCTCAACTTGTCCAAAACCTATCAGGACTTTTGGGGGCGCCCTAAAGTCATGGCCCTCAAGTCATTAGACCTCGAGATTCGCAAGGGTGAGGTCTTCGGGTTATTAGGCCCCAATGGATCGGGAAAATCCACCACCATTAAGCTTCTGTTGGGCCTGCTGTTTCCTACCAATGGGCGCGCGTTGGTATTTGGCAAAGAAGCCACCGAAGTCTCCAAGAATGAGCGCATTGGATATTTGCCAGAGGAGTCCTACCTCTATCGGTATCTGACAGCCGAGGAAACATTGGACTTTTACGGCCGACTGTTCGACATGCCAGCCAAGGTGCGCAAAGAACGATCTGCACAGTTGATCGAGAAAGTTGGACTGACGTGGGCCAAACGCCGACAATTGCGCGAGTACTCAAAGGGCTTGGTGCGTCGAATTGGGTTAGCACAAGCGTTGATCAACAATCCGGACCTGGTCTTGTTGGACGAACCGACGTCGGGTCTGGATCCGATCGGGACGCGCGAGATGAAAGACATGATTCTGGATTTGAAAGGCCAAGGGAAGACCGTGGTCATGTGCAGCCACTTGTTGGCTGACGTGCAGGACGTGTGCGACCGGATCGCAATTCTCTATCAAGGCGAATTGAAGGAACTGGGGCGCGTGGACAATTTGTTAAAAGTCAGTGGCGAGACGCAAATTCGATTTAAGGGGCTCCCCGAGTCGGCTCATGGTGAGTTGAAGCAACTCATCGAGAAACTCGGTGGGGAAGTCGTTTCGCTGGACAATCCGAAGACGACGTTGGAGGATTTGTTCTTGACCATCGTTCGGGAAAGCCAGGAGCGCCCCGGACATCGGGGTGCAGGTGCAAGGTCGTCGGGTTAGCCATGGTTGTCGAGTCATTTGAGAGTTTTTTCGAATGGTTGCCCGGGGCGCTGTTCGTCTTTTTTATCTTGGCCGTCACGGGGTCGGTGCTGGGTGTTTTTTTGGGATACCTGGTCGCCACCTTTCGCCATGGCTCCTTTGAGTCGTTTTATGTTGTCGCCCAAGTGATCGGGGGAGCGATTCCCGATTTCCTGGCGACGTCGTGGCGCCGAATTGGCGCGATCGCCCGACTGTCCATCAAAGAGGCTCTGCGGCGCAAAGTCGTGATTGTCACGCTGATCGTCTTCTTTCTTTCCCTCCTGTTTGGCGGCTGGTTTATGGATTTCAACATCGACCACCCAGACCGCGTTCTGGTCAGTGCCCTATTGTGGGAAACGCAACTGTTGATTTTGTTGTTGGTCGTGCTGATCAGTTCATTCAGTTTGCCTGAGGATATCAAGAATAAAACGATCTATACGGTCGTGACGAAACCCGTGCGGGCGACGGAGGTTGTGATTGGCCGGATGGTCGGTTTCATCTTGTTAGGCACGGCGATGCTGGCCCTGATGGGCTTGTTCAGTTACCTGTCCATTTGGCGAGGCCTGACGCATTCCCATCTGGTTGTCGGCGACAGTCAAACGATTGCCGAATTGGTCCCGATTGATCCCGATTCCAGGTTGAACCGGCGCGGCAAACGAGTCTCGGATGGCGCGCTGCGCGAAGGCGAAACATCGGTGGAATTGGGACATCGGCACCCGTTGGAATTAGTTGAAGACGTCCGTGATCCGGACGGGCCACAACCGCTCAACCTGGATAACGTCGTTCGCAAGTACACTCGCGACGACGGCAAGATTGTGTATGAGCGTTTGATTTGTATGCCCGTGGGCGGGCACACTCACGAAGTCGTGATCCGTGGTGAGGGGGCCAACGCGGAAATCGTATTGGGGCCAGCAGCCGGATACTTCCGGGCGCGGGTTCCATTGTACGCAAATGATTTGTATTTCTATGATTCCGCAGGCGATTTGACGCGATCGGGAATCGATGTGGGCCGGGAGTGGCGATACCGCGGGTACATCGATGGTGGCATGCCCACCCAGTCCGGCGTGACACTGTCTCGTGGCGTGTTCGATTTCAAGAACTTTTGGGCGACGCAGTTCGAAAACGCTGGCGTCGTGAACTTGGAATTGAATTTAGGGGTCTTTCGAACCTATGTGGCGGACATCAAAAAACGCGTGATGGCCAGTATCCAGTTTGAAAGCATTCCGAATAACCCGGATT
>DAOLCX010000112.1:0-7093 GCA_035327685.1 Pirellulaceae bacterium
CAAATTGGGGTTTTCGCCCAAGAGCAATCGTTATGGTTTGTCGTGCTAGCTGCCCATGGTCGTGATGGAACAGATGCGATTCGGATATCCAGCGTCCACGTTTGCGCTCCGGATCGATGCGCTGCATATCCGGCCTGGCGAAAAAGTAGCCATTGTCGGACCCAGCGGGAGTGGCAAGACCACGCTGCTCAATCTGGTCTCGGGCATTTCCATACCAAACTCAGGGCGGATTGTTGTCCATGGCCTGAGAATTGACGTGTTGAATGATCGGGCTCGCCGCAATTTTCGAATTGCCACCATCGGTTTTGTGTTTCAACAGTTCGAGCTGATCCCCTACCTCCGGTTGGTGGACAACGTACTGCTCCCATACTTCATCAATCCACGGCTGAAGTTGAATCGTGAAGTACGTGCGCGCGCCGACGAGTTGATTGCTCGCCTGGGCCTGGGGGGAAAAGAGCGGCGGTACATGCACGAATTGTCGCAGGGTGAACAGCAACGGGTTGCCGTGTGCCGCGCGTTAGTGGGGGCGGCTCCACTGATCTTGGCGGACGAGCCGACCGGCAATCTCGATCCGGCGAATAAACGGAGTGTCCTGCAACTGTTATTCGAGGAATCCGATCGAGCCGGGCAGACGTTGTTGGCGGTCACGCACGATACGGCCGTGTTGGACGGATTTGACCGCACGATTGACTTTTCCGAGTTTCACGCAGTCGGAGCGGAGTCATGATCGGTTGGGCAAAACTGGCTTGGCATTATGTCGTTTTCCATCGGTGGAAGACCGTATTGTTGGTGAGCTGCATCTTTTTGACGTTCTATTTGCCGTTGTTGTTGACGATTTTACTGGATCAATTCCAGCGACAATTGGTGGCTCGCGCCGATGAAACTCCGCTCGTGATTGGCGCTCCAGGGAGCGGCCTGGAGTTGACCCTGCACACCTTGCATTTTTCCCAGCTGCCGGAACGGTCATTGCCGTATCGGGAATACCGCGGCGTGGCGAATTCGGGACTGGCCCGTGCGATCCCGTTGTTCAGCCGGTTCCGCGCGCGAGGTTATCCGATTGTGGGAACCACTTTGGAGTACTTCCCGATGCGGAGCTTGAGCCTGGAATCAGGGCGGCCGCTGACGGCGCTGGGAGAATGTGTGGTAGGCGCTGAGGTCGCGCGCAGACTGGACTTAAAACCAGGTGATCGCTTGTTATCGGATCGAGAGAATCTGTTGGACATCGCCGGGCTGTATCCATTGAAAATGACGGTCGTGGGGGTGCTGGCCCCCAATCAGACCCACGATGACCGGGCGGTTTTCGTCGATCTGAAAACTGCCTGGGTGATTCAAGGACTGGGGCATGGGCACGACGACGTCATTAGTGGGGTGGATGAAACCAAGATCCTGCGGCGCGACGAAGGAAATGTCGTCGCCAGTGCGGCCGTATTGCCTTATACGGAGATCACTCCGGAAAATATCGGTTCATTTCATTTCCATGGGGATCCGGACGAGTTCCCCTTGACGGCCGTGATTGCGATTCCAAACGATGAAAAGTCCGAGACCATTTTGTTGGGACGGTATCCGGCAACTCGCGCGGAAGCACAAATGGTGATACCCCGCCAAGTGATCGAAGAATTGATGTCGTTGGTATTTCGCGTCAAACGGTTCTTTGACGCCAACATGTATCTGGTGGGGACGGCCACGCTGTTATTGCTGATTTTGGTATTGATGTTATCTCAGCGATTGCGGGCCGGTGAAATGCGAACCATGTTCAAACTGGGCTGTTCGCGCGGGACGATCAGCAAGCTGCAACTGGGCGAATTGGCACTGGTTTTTGTGGGTGCAGGCAGTCTATTGGCGATCGCGCTGTGGATTTCACTATGGATGGCCCCCAGCCTGGTCGAGCGGTTGATCCAATGAAACGATCGACCGATGAGTCATGCAGGCCGGGAGCATGTCCCCTAACCGTTCATGGTACTGGTGGCCAGGCTTGTTTCCGGTGCTTTCCGCAAGTCGCCTTGTTGAAGATCGACACCCTGTAAGTGTCGCAGATCGATTCGCCCAAATTTAAGGTGTATCGTCGAACGACTTGCTCGGCGCACCCAACATTTCGTGAAAGGTAACCTTGTTCCATTGGGAACATATGGCGAACCGCCTTGAATCCCGGGGCCGGCTCTGGTAATCTGGCGGCTTCGGCCGAACCAGGGTTAACCCACTGACACTGCCACCGCTATTGAGCAATCCCGTTGCTTCAATTCCGTGGTTTGTGCAACTAAGCCGTCCTGTTTGATTGCGTCGAAGTGGCCGACGAACGCAGTGCAGCAGCGACGCAAGAGTTTTTTTCCTCATGGTCAATCGCATTCTCAGTCGCCACCTGGAAGACGAAGATATCTCCCAAGAACTGGCGTCTTTGTTTCAAACCGACGTTGACGAGTTATCCGAATTATATTTGGGTTCTGGCGAAGACGGCCGCAAGTTTCAGATCAACGAAATTGTCGAAGGTCGCGTGGTCCGCGTCGATAACGAAGCGGTGGTCGTGGATATCGGCTTTAAGAGCGAAGCCACGATTCCTCGAAGCGAATGGGAAGCCCATGAAACCCAACCCACGGTTGGCCAGTCTCTCAGAGTCTTGATTGAGAACCTGGAGGATGAGGGAATTCAAGAAGAACACCAGGGACTGATTACGGTCAGCAAGAAAAAGGCCGACCACATCATCCATTGGATCGAAGTGATTGCCAACGTCAAGGAAAACGATATCGTCACGGGAACGTGCACGCGCAAAATCAAGGGCGGCTTGTTGATCGACATTGGTGTGCCGGTGTTTCTGCCGGCCAGCCAGGTTGATATTCGGCGCCCCGGCGATATTGGCGAGTACATTGGCAAGGTGTTGCAATGCGAAGTCTTGAAGATTGACGAACAACGGCGGAATATCGTGGTCAGCCGCCGGTCCTTGATCGAGAAGGAACGTCAATACGCTCAGCAAAAACTCTTGTCGGAATTGGAAATCGGCCAGGTACGCAAAGGGATCGTCAAGAACATCGCCGACTTCGGCGTATTCGTGGACTTGGGTGGCATCGATGGACTGTTGCACATCACAGATATGGCCCACACCCGTGTGGCTCACCCCTCGGAAATGGTCGCGCTGGACCAAGAGATCGACGTCAAGGTCCTGAATATCGACCGCGACAAAGTCAAGATTGCACTAGGGCTCAAACAACTCTTGCCGAATCCGTGGGATAACGTCGAGGAGAAGTACCCCGTCGGCAGCACGCACAAAGGGGAAGTGGTCAGCGTGATGAACTACGGTGCGTTTGTCAAACTTGAACCGGGCATCGAGGGGCTGGTCCATATCAGCGAGATGTCTTGGGTCAAACGAGTTAACCACCCCAGCGAGTTGATCCGTGTCGGAGACGAAATCGATGTACAGGTCTTGGAAATCGATCGATCGGGTGAACAAATGTCGCTGGGTATTAAACAAACGCAGCGCAATCCGTGGGATTTTGTTCACGACAACTACCCGATCGGCACGGTGGTTACCGGCAAAGTCCGCAATTTGACGAACTACGGTGCCTTTATCGAGTTGGAAGAAGGGATCGACGGTTTGCTCCACGTTTCAGACTTGTCCTGGACGCGGAAAATTAGCCACCCCAACGAAATGCTCGAAAAGAACCAGATGGTCACATGCCGCGTCCTGGCAGTCGATACCGATCGTCGCCGCATCGCACTGGGACTGAAGCAACTCAACGAAGACCCTTGGCTCAATGACATTCCCGCCAAGTTCCAACCTGGCCAGATTGTGCGAGGGAAGGTGACCAAAATTACCTCGTTCGGCGTATTCGTTGGATTGGAAGACGGGCTGGAAGGCTTGCTGCACATTTCGGAATTGGCCGATCACAAAGTGGAAAGCCCCGAATCCGTGGTCAAACTCGACGAAGAAATCGAAGTCAAAATTTTGCGTGTCGATACGGATGATCGCAAAATAGGACTATCGCGCAGGCGATTGAATTGGTCGCACGAGGAAGAAGCGGCTGAAGCGCGTTCCTCGGCCGAGCAGGAGCGGAGCAAATCCGAGTTGCGCGGCGGCCGCGGAGCCTCCGGCCCGTTAATAGACTCCGGCAACTGATCGACCGCTTCGAATCCGAATTTCCAGCAGCCACCCATCGGTGGCGGCGCATGGGTCGGTGAAAACAGTCGCAAATGGTCAGGGCAGTGCTCTGTGTGTGCATGTTTGCTCACCAGAATGGAAACGGTCTCGATGAAGGCCTAGACCGAATGCGCCGCTTTTCCATTGTTTGAGGAGGCATTTGACGCTGGGAAGTTGGCGGGCAGGATACAAACTTTGCAGGAAATCCTCAAAGATCCGGTATCGAGCGGCAGCAAATTACTGGAGTGTTTCCAGGAAAAGTCGCAAACGCTATTAGCCTCATTACTGCAGCGCATGCGGGATTGCTGACCTGCCGGATACGTTATGCCATCGCGCGGCTCAGTCGGCGGCGATCAGACTCGCGCAGAAGACCTTTTCGCAGCCGGATCTTCGTGGGAGTAATTTCGACCAGTTCATCTTCTTCGATGTACTCGAGTGCCGACTCCAACGACATCTGCCGGGGAGGTTTAAGCAAGATATTGTCGTCGCTTCCGGATGCGCGGACGTTGGTGAGTTTCTTTTCGCGGCAAGGATTGACTGGCAAGTCATTGTCGCGGCTGTTTTCGCCGACGATCATTCCTTCATAAACCGCATCGCCAGGGGCGACAAACAGTTCGGCCCGTTCCTGCAAACTATCCAGGGCGTAGGCCACAGCGCGGCCTTGTACGTTTGAGACCAGCACGCCGTTGGAGCGCCTCGGCACTTCGCCTTCCACCGGAAGGTAGTTGTCGAAGCGGTGGGTGATCACCGCTGTGCCTTGCGTGGCGTTCAGCAATCGGGTCCGCAACCCGATCAGACCGCGCGCGGGAATCGAAAAAGTCACCAAGGTATACTCGCCCCGCGTCTTCATTTCACTCAATTCGCCGCGCCGCTCGCCGACTAATTCCATCACGGGACCCAGTTTGTCGGAAGGGACTTCGACCACCAACGTTTCGAACGGCTCGCATTGCTTCCCGTCGATCTCTCGGAATAGCACGTGCGGTTTGCCGACGGACAACTCATAGCCTTCGCGGCGCATGGTTTCAATCAACACGCTGAGATGCAACACGCCGCGCCCGGCCACTCGAAAGGCATCGCCACTGTCGAAGCGAACCTGGAGGGCCACATTCCGCTCAAGTTCTCGTTCCAGGCGTTCCCGCAATTGGCGGCCCGTCACATATTTCCCATCGCGCCCGGCCAGCGGAGAATTATTGATCGTAAACACCATTTCCAGCGTGGGCTGGTCCACTTTAATGCGGGGCAGGACGATAGGATGTTCTGGCGCGCAAACGGTGTCTCCAATTTCTACGCCAGCCAAACCGACCAGTGCCACCACATCGCCAGCCGTGGCCGATTCGACTTCGGCGCGGCCCAGATTGTCGAATACAAACACGGCGCTGATCTTGGCGGAAGTCGTTCGGTCGTTGGTTTGCATCAATGCCACTTGTTGACCGCGGCGAAATTCGCCGGAGCGAATGCGACCGATGGCAATCCGCCCCACATAGTCAGACCAGTCCAACGTCGTCACCGTCATCGATGGTCCGGGGTGCGGTTCGATGGTCGGGCCGGGAATCTGCTCCAAAATCAGATCCATCAACGGAAAAATATTGGTGCTCGGTAAATCCAGATCGCGCGTGGCAAATCCTTGTTTGGCCGAGGCGAACACGTAAACCAGATCGTCCAAGTAGCTCTCGCCACCTAGCTCCAAAATCAGTTCGCAGGCTTCATCGACAACTTCTCGTGTGCGAGCATCAGGACGGTCGATTTTGTTTACAACGATAATCGGCTTCAGGCCGACTTCAATCGCTTTGCCAAGGACAAAACGGGTTTGCGGCATGGGACCTTCGGCAGCATCCACCAATACCAAAGCCCCGTCTGCCATGCGCAAGACGCGCTCGACTTCCCCGCCAAAATCCGCGTGGCCGGGAGTATCAATGACATTGATCTTTACACCTCGATATTCGACGGCAATGTTCTTGGCCAGAATCGTGATTCCGCGTTCCCGTTCCAAGTCGTTGCTGTCAAGTATCTGATCGCCTTGTAACTGGTTCTCTCGGAAACGGCCGCATTGTCGCAAGATACAGTCCACCAACGTGGTCTTACCGTGATCGACATGGGCGATGATGACAATATTGCGAATTTCTTGGCGAATCATGTGAAACCGATGGCACGAACAATGCCCTTGGAGGGCTCCAGAACCTGCTGCCGACGGTTGGCAACTGGTCAATTGATAGCCGGGGCGGGACTCGAACCCGCACGGGATTATCTCCCACAGGATTTTAAGTCCTGAGCGTCTGCCATTCCGCCACCCGGCCAAGTTGTCGCATGGCCGCCAATGCGACTCGCCATACTGACTGATTTGTTGTAAGGTATCGCGTGTGCGGCACAAAGCCAAGTGGGATGCGCGGCAGCACATCGTACTGCGGCCGACGGTGGATGCTGGCAAGCCGTAAGAATGCTGTCCGGCAGCCCAAGGATACCATGTGAATCGATAGACTGTTCATCGGACTTAGAGGTTCTGCCGTAAAGCTTTGAGGTCTCATGCCAGGAATTTTGCCATTTCGCGGCTCGTTGATGTTGGATGTCGTTTGTTTGGCCATGGTGGCGATCACCATCGCGCTGGGTATCAGCATCTATCAGATTCGTTATCGACGTCGCGAACGATTGCACCGTGCCATGCAATTGACGCTGGCCAGCATCTTGGCAGTGGCTGTCGTTGCCTTTGAGATTGACCTGCGATTCTTTACGAATTGGCGGGACTTGGCCGAAGCCTCACCCTTTTATGCGTCAGGTTGGGTCGATCGGGCGTTGTGGCTTCATCTCGTTTTTGCCATTCCCACGCCGATTGCTTGGACCGTGCTGATCATCTCGGCTCTACGTCATTATCCGGCCCTGCGGAACGATGCCAAATATTGGAGGCGCCACCGACGCTATGGTTGGTTGGGAACCTGGATGATGATCGGAACGGCGGTTACTGGCTGGCTATTC
>DAOLCX010000113.1:0-7070 GCA_035327685.1 Pirellulaceae bacterium
TGTCATGTGAATCCCGGTCACGCCAGTGATGGACTCCCCGTGATATATCGCCCAAGCCACTGGCGCCGCGCCGCGATATCGTGGCAATAGCGATCCGTGCAAATTGATACCACCTAAACGCGCAGTGGCAAGTGCGGAATCGGAAAGGAGTTGTCCAAAGTCGCAGACGACCAATAGATCAGCGGCTTGTTGACGCAGCCATACCAAAGATGAATCAGCGTTGATATCCGAGAACTCACGAATGGGTATGCCCAATCGTTGACCGCAATCCCGCATAGGGTTGGGCGCAGACTTCCGCCGCTTGCCGGCGTCTTCAATGGGCCGAGTCGCCAGCGCCAGGACATGATGGTTCGACGACCATAAGGCTTCCAACGTCGGGACCGCGAAAGGCCCGGTTCCGGCGACAATCAATCGCAATGATGGCTTCGATTCGGGCATGGAGAGTTTATGGTGCGCAGTAGCGTTTTTCCCATTCATTCCGTTCCGCGATAATCTGATCGTCAGGCGGAATTTCTCCCGACAATCGCCTCATTTCGAATTCGCGTTCGAAGCGATCGAGATCAGAGGTGATCAACTTAAGCTCTAACGGGTTCATTCGCTCGAAAAACATGACGCCTTGAACGTGGTCAAACTCATGTTGAATGACGCGCGCCAACATGTCGTCAATCGTGCGATCAATCACCTGTCCACTTCGATCATAGGCCGCCACGTGGATTCGTTCAGCGCGCACGACATTCCCAAAAACACCGGGCAGGCTTAAACAACCTTCTTCTGCTGTCGCTTGTCCCTGCGGAGACGACAAGATGGGATTGATAAACACCAATTCCTCGCCGCTGAGGGGATCGCCCGCGGTGTTGACGACAAATAACTGAAACGGAAGACCAACTTGATTAGCCGCCAGGCCAACGCCCTTGGCTGCATACATCAATTCGAACATTTCGGCGACGATTTCTTTGATTTTCTGGTCCACGCGTCGCAAAGGCTTCGAACGATGCCGTAACGTCGGATGCGGGAATTGGACGATCTTCAACAACTGCGGGCCCTCTCAATCATTTCCATGCATGTATAAACAAAGCTTATCACAACTGGCCTTTCATCACATTTCTGAGTCCAAAAAAAACATTCAACGATTGATTTTTTTCCGGTTGAAAGCATTCGGCAAGCCCACTTGACATTCCCAACAACACGTTTGAGTCGTCAAAAACTCGCGAAAACGTAACCGCTTGCACGGTATGCACAAAGCGGCATGGTTTTCAATGGGAGTTCAAGGTAATTGTCCGATTCCAAATTAAGTTGTGGTGATTGACTCAGAGACTGGTTGACAACCTTTAAGGCATCTTCAAAATTGCACGTTCATCAGATCGATCAAGTATGGCAGCAGCGATTAGCCATGTTGATTAGGGTGACGGCGACTGACGGAATCGACTGTCGACAGCGAACATCAGCGACTGGGGATAGGATTCCTCACCCAGTTTTTGGTTTGAATTGAGAATTGAACGATCGGGTGCGTAGGAGAGTCGTTTGCGATTCGGCGAGCGAGTATTATCGAGTGTGTTGGTAACGGCAGCGACAGGGATTGTGTGGAGTTAGGGGTTGGAGCCATGATGAAGACTCCGCCGTGGTAGAACCATGAGGGGGAATGCCAACATGCGGCAAGTGTTCGGTTGCAAGTTGTATTGTTGAGGCTTGCCCGAATGGATTTGCGGCGATTAGCAGGAAGCTGATCGCCGTTTTTTTGTTGGTTTTTCGCCAGCGGGGAACGAATTGGAAGAGTGCAATTGGGATTGTCTGGTGGCATTCGGGTCCAATGTCGGAAACGGCCCCTGTCTTTACGAAGCAGCGATTCAGAGGCTGCAATCGTATGCTTGTTCGGAAATAGTCCGTTCTATTCTCCATCAAACTCGACCGATTGGTGGCCCACCAGGCCAGGCTGAGTTTAGTAATGGCGTTGTCAGGTTCTTGACGAAACTATCGGCATCCGAGTTGGTTGCAGCATTGCACGATGTCGAGCAACAGCTTGGACGGCAGCGCCGCGAGCGCTGGGGGCAACGGACAGTGGACCTCGATTTGTTGCTGTACGGGGACTACATTCTCGACCTGCCGCATTGCGTGGTGCCACATCCGCGCATGACTCATCGACGTTTTGTATTGACGCCGGCCTGTGAAGTTGGCGGCGAGCGACAACATCCCATCGTGGGCTTGTCGATGCGTCAGTTGCTGGATGTTTTGAATTCACGAGAGTCGTTGGTGGCCATTCTATCACATCGGGATGCAGCATTCGTCAGTGCTCGTTTTCATCCGTCGGGTGGAGTCGTTCCAAGACTGAACGGATCAGGTACTGCCGATGACAGTGGTATGGCGATGATCCAAGTCGAGCAGTTGTCCCATGTGCGTGCCGTGGGCGACCGTATCAAGCTATTGTGTTTTGATGGAGGTTGGCGAGAGTGGGCCATCGATGCAAGTGATTTGCAACAAAACTACCGCGGCCCGATTTTGGAGATCGACAGGGGTCTGATCGATGAACAGGCCCGAAACGAGTTGATGGCTGCGATTGACGCCATGCAATAATTAAGAAACAATCTGGGCATGAAGATTGTATTTGCCAGCAGTGAAGTTGCGCCCTTTTCCAAATCAGGTGGATTGGCGGACGTGTCCGCTGCGCTTCCCGCGGCGCTGGAAAAGTTGGGACACCAAACCTGTGTATTTACGCCGGGTTATCGCGGGATTGTGGACCAAGGGCATGCCATCCAGAACGCTAATATCGAGTTCACCGTACCGGTGGGGTCCAAGCAGGTGGCCGGACGCCTGCTGTTGGGACGCTTGCCCGGGACGAGCGTGCCCGTGTATTTTGTGGATCAGCCCGAGTATTTTGACCGGCCAGGTCTGTATGGCGACGATGGTCGGGATTACGAAGACAACTGCGCGCGATTCGTGTTTTTTTGCCGAGCCATCTTGGAAGCGACGCAGCGATTGGGCCTGAAACCCGATGTGATCCACTCCAACGATTGGCAAACGGGCTTGCTGGGTGCATACCTCAAAACACAACATGCCCAGCACGAATTCTTTCGGGACACGGCCGTCGTGTTTACGATCCATAACCTGGCCTATCAGGGGCTTTTTTGGCATTGGGATATGTTATTGACCGGTCTCGATTGGGAACTATTCAATTGGCGGCAAATGGAGTATTTCGGCCAATTGAATTTGATGAAAACCGGGATTGTATTTGCCGACGCATTGACCACCGTCAGTCCGACGTATGCCCTGGAAATTCAAGGTGAAGAACAAGGGTTTGGACTTCAGCAGGTGCTGCAACATCGGCGCGACTATTTGATCGGGATTTTGAACGGAATCGACACAGAGGTTTGGAATCCCACCGAAGATGTCCATTTGGCCGCCCGCTTTGATCGCTCTAATTGGAGACAGGGCAAGTCGCTGTGCAAACAGGATTTGCAACGGCAATTGAGCCTGGCGGTGGAACCTGGTGTTCCCTTGATTGGATCGGTGGGGCGTTTGGCATCGCAAAAAGGGTGGGCGTTGTTATTGCCAGTCATGCGGCATTGGTTGTCCACCATCAATGCGCAATGGGTGGTGTTGGGAACGGGGCAAGCCGAATACGAATCGGCCTTGCGGCATTTGCAGCGAACCTACCCGCATAAACTGTCGGTCCAACTTCAGTTTTCCGATGCCCTTGCACATCGCATCGAAGCCGGTGCGGATATGTTTGTCATGCCCAGTCGTTATGAGCCGTGCGGGTTGAACCAGATGTACAGTATGGCGTATGGGACCGTCCCCGTCGTGCGTCGAACTGGTGGCCTGGCTGACACGGTGGTCGAAGCTTCGCGCGAGAACCTGGCGCGGAATACGGCCACAGGTTTTTTGTTTTCGGAATATCGACCGGAAGCGTTGGAACAGGCTCTGGCGCGAGCAGTCCATTGTTACCTGAACGATCCGCATGCCTGGGGACAATTGGTGGAAACGGGGATGTCGCGCGATTGGTCGTGGTCGGCCAGTGCCCACCGCTATCAACAAGTCTATGCGCGTGCCAGTGTACTGCGGAAAAGCGATGGACAACGCGCGTGATGTATTTCGGTTACCCACGTGCCAAACGCGTCGATTGGCTGAACGTGTAAACGATGGCAAACTTCGAATGCGAGTCGTATGTCGGACATAAGATACGATCCCGTCTTCGACCAGTGGGTAGTGATTGCCGAAAACCGCCGCGAGCGGCCAGTCGAGTTTGTTCCCATTGAGCAAGTTCGCAAGCCGTTGATCTGTCCGTTTTGTGTGGGCAATGAAGACGAAACCCCCGGCGCGGTGTTGGTGCTGGATGAAGACGGACAGGAGTTGCCCCCTCGTGAGGCTTCGGCTTGGCTGGTAAGGGTGATTCCTAACAAATTTCCCACTTTCGAGTCGTCAGTCCGTCAACGCCAGGAATCAGGTGGACCCTATGGAACGCAAATAGGAAGGGGCTTGCAAGAAGTCATCATTCCCTCTCCCCGGCATGTCATCAGCTTAAGCGACCTTCAAGATATTGAGTTGCTTGTGGCATTGCTAGCGGCTCAGCGGCGCATGGCGGCTTGGATCCCATTGCAGACAATTTCCCACGCCATGTTTTTCAAGAACTGCCGGTCGGAAGCGGGGGCGTCGATCGAGCATGTTCATTTCCAACTGATTGGATCACCTTTGGTCAGCCCCGCACTTGCCCGTCGATCGGAGCGCCTCGCGGAGCATCGCGCTCAGCACGGTTGCTCTATGCTGGAGGCGATCGTGGCCTATGAAATGGAACAACAAGTTCGCATGGTGAGTGAGTCGAAACGCTGGGTCGCATTCTGTCCGTTTGCCAGTCGTCAGGCGTTCCAAATCTGGTTGGTACCACGAAACTCCACCTCGTCGTTTTGTGAGTCTTCCAGCGATATGCTTCAGGAGTTGGTCGAGTTGTCGCAAAGCTACATCACCAGGATTGAGTCTTTGTTTGGCCAGCCAGGATACAACTGGATGGTTCACCAATTGCCATTCAACCAGACCGAAAGCGACCACTGGTTCGTGGAGATTTTTCCCCGTTTGGCCAAGACTGCGGGCTACGAAATGGGGACAGACATCTGGGTCAACGCCGTTTCGCCGGAACTCGCCGCCCGCCGCCTCCGCTAGCTCCCCCTCCGAAAAGGACAGGCATTATCGTGAATGCGATTTCCCGCGGGTTTTTGCAAGATTCAAACCCCGTGGTGGCACATGGCAGGTGGGCCAAGGCATAAATCGAACATGCATTCACGCATGGAAGATTAGGAAAGGTGGTGAATGTAGGGTGTCATGGTGCCGGGTGAGCGGGCTGTGTCCCTTGTCCTCATGAGCGCGGCAAGATGCAGGGGGCAACTGGTCAGCGGCTTTTGTGCTGTGTCCCCGCTCGGCAATGTGCTGTGTCCCCCTTTTGGACCCAGATCGCCAATCTTGGGGTGTGTCCCTGAATAGGTGGACGTTATTGATGGGTTGGTAAACGGCAGAAATGACAAAACGGCAGGCCAGAGGGACCTGCCGTTTTAGAAATTCGCGCAGTGATTCAAGTTACGCGACAACCTGGGCTGCGTGATGGGCCAGTAGTTCTTCAGTCAGATTCAGCATTTGTCCTGACTCCTTGAATTGGCTCGTCAAGAGTTGACGGCCTTTTTGCGTATGAACCCCAAACGAACGCAGGTTGGCGTTGGTCTTAGCACAGTAAATGGTAACCTTGAGGGGAGTGACATTCAGAACCTCAACGTTCCCGTTCGCCGCCCGATATTCCACGGCGAACTGAATATTCCGATTGGTTTCTTCGTCCTCCCAACTTGCCATCATCGTTCCAGTCATTTGTCACTCCTCATTCGTTGAAAACAAAATTTTGTTACTTTGGGCCTTGCCAGAATCGGCAAATCCTACACTTCGAGTGAGACATTCTTTTTGAAACCTGCGAAAAATCAAGGGCAAAAATCGGCGGAGATGTGTGTCCCTAAGGTGAGTCCCTGGGACCAATCATTGCCCACGGCGAAAACAAACCACATTGATTGCCCTGACGGAGGCAATCGGTGCCGTTGAGGCACAACTTGCCTCCGCCTCGCCTCGTATTGAATGACATGGTAGAAAATGGTGGAAAACTGGAAAACGGTAAAAAACGGAAGGTTATGAATCCATTGTCCCCTCGATCGACAAATTGTGTATTTCGATTGGTGCGAATGGTATTCGCGATTTTGGCGGCGGCGCTGTTGGCCGGCTGTCCCGATTCGACTGATCGTGCAAATCCAGCTTTGGACGTTTCCATCCCCGTAACCCTAAAGGTGCTGGTCATTGAAGACCGCGAATTGGGTGAGGCAGCCCAGCGGCGCTGGCAGGCTGAAGGGCTCGGTGAACTTCAGATGGCGTACCAATCGGCGGCAGAATTTCGACAGTCGGAATTTTCGATTTCAGCCGACGTGGACGTGCTGATTTATCCAGAGAGGTTTCAAGCCGATTTGTTGCATCGGCAGTTATTGCTAGAGATTCCCTGGGAGACTTGGAACTCGGAACAAGTCAATAAGAGCGACTTATTAACCCACTTTCGCGGATCGCTGATGCGTCAAGGTGATCGGTATTTTGCATTGCCATTGGGAGGTGTGAACGTCGTTTTGATGTACCGACAAGACGTGTTGGATGCCTTGGGAACGACTCCTCCGACGACTTGGGACGAACTGGATCAATTGTTGCAACGACTGACTGATGCCGACTTGCCTCTCGATTCGAACGGTCAGCCGCTTCCGCGTTCCATTGCCTTGCCGCTCGCTGAAGAATGGGCCGGGCATTTGCTTCTGGCTCGAGCCGCGGCAAGTGTAAGAAGTGCGGGCAAACTTTCGGCATTGTTCCAAGTCGAGACGATGGAGCCGCTGATCCACACCCCCCCTTTTATTGAAGCGCTCGATGGTTTGCGTCGCATGGCGAGACACCAAATGAGTGAAGACACACTTCAATCGCCACGTGACGTATTTGCGGCCATGGTGCAGGGGCGGGCGGCGCTGGGGATCGGCTGGCCGACTGGTGGCGTCGAGGACTTGAAATCCGTGCAGGCG
>DAOLCX010000114.1:0-7052 GCA_035327685.1 Pirellulaceae bacterium
TTTGCGCGCCATCCATGAGATTGCTACACAACAAGGTCTATTGGTGATCCACGACGAAATTGCCACAGGATTTGGGAGAACAGGGCGGATGTTTGCCAGCGAGTGGGCCGAGGTCACCCCGGATATCGCCTGTTTGGGAAAAGGGCTGACCGGCGGCCTGATGTCCTTGGCGGCTGCGGTGGCCAGCAGCGAGGTTTATGCGGCCTTCTTTCGGGATGCGCCGGAAGCAGCCTTAATGCATGGTCCCACCTATATGGGCAACCCCTTGGCGTGCTCCGCTGCGTTGGCCTCATTGGAAATCTTCAGTCGCGAGCCTAGATTAGAGCAAGTGGCGCGGATCGAGAGGCTCGGCACCGAGTTGCTGGCCGACGTCCGCCGATTGCCAGGCGTGGTCGATGTCCGCGCTCGTGGCGCGTTTCTGGCTGTTGAGCTGGACCATTGGGTCAATGGGGCGGCGGTGATGGCTGCGGCGCCCGATTGGGGAGTCTGGCTTCGTCCGCTGCGGAATGTCTTGTACCTCGCGCCGCCGTTTGTGATTCAAGACGATGAACTACAGGTGTTGACCACCGCGGTCATCAATTTAATTCGCCGAGGTGTGTAGCCCAATGGAAAAAGTATGGAACTTGATCTGACAGAATTTCAGAATCGCCTGCGCCGTCCCTCATCCGTCAAGCTGCAGGAATTGCAGCGAAACGATCGACTGAAACATTTGATTTTTGCCGCACAACTCACGCCACCACTGTTGGAAAAATTGCGATTGATGGCCGATCGGATACGCCACGTCTCTCGGACACGTGAGGGCAATCTGCGGTTGCGCTCACTGCTGGCCCACCGCCGCGCGATGCTGTACTTCACACAACCTTCTACGCGGACGTTTTTGTCATTCATGGCCGCTTGCCAGATCTTGGGACTGACCTGTAATGAGGTGCGCGATCCGAAAACCAGTTCGGAAGCCAAACGGGAATCGGCCTGGGATTCGATTCGCATGTTCAGCAGCTATTTCGATGTGATTATCATGCGAACGCCACATGCTAATTTCTCGGAGTGCTGTGCGTATTTGATGAACGACTTGGAATCCAAGGAAATGCGCGCCGTGCCGATTGTCAACGCGGGGTCTGGGGCCGACGAACACCCGACCCAGGCGTTGTTGGACCTGTATACGATCCAGCGCACGTTTACGGCGGATTACAGCCGCGAGTCCAAACAGTCGCGGTTCATCGAGTTGCAGTCGCGCAACCCAGGATTGACCACGGGACCGGGGCATAAGACGTACTTGTTTTGCGGAGATCTGGGTCGAGGCCGGACCGTCCGTTCATTGGCGATTGTTTTGTCGCAGTATCCCGGGGTCAAAATGATATTCGTATCGCCCGATCATCCGACTTTGAGAATGGACGAACCACTCCGGCGGTTGTTGACGGAGCGCCAGGTGGAAGTCCATGAGTTTCATTCGCTGGACGCGCAATTGAGCGGGAAGCCTATTCTGGGTTTGGCGGATTGCATCTATATGACGCGCATCCAACGCGAGCACAATTCGGAACAGGACGAACGGGAATTCGGCCAGATCGATTTAACGCAATTCCAATTGACTCGGCATCGAGCCAGTCAGCTCAAGGAATACGCGCCGATCATGCACCCTTTTCCCCGCGACAGTGTGACGCAGGAGATCCCCACCGAAATCGACTCCGATCCGCGGGCCATGTATTTCCGACAAGCGCGCAATGGCATGTGGATTCGCGCTGCATTGTTGGTTCATTTGTTTGATGCCAGCGAAGAATTGCTCGCCATGGCGACCTGATTTTGGGTGCGTTTCAAGGTTTCGCCGCCAGGAACCAAGGCGGCTGTTGATATTGGTCAGTCTGGCCCAGGCCGACAATGCACCCTCAGCCTGGTCTGTCAAATAGTTCCCAACAAGGGATTTTTGCCATTTTGAGAATGTTTGCGCGTGAAGTATTGCTCGAACACCTTTGCTGTTGACCCGAGCGGGAAACGATTCGAGACTTTTTACAGCCCACCTTCGAGCTCACTGACAAAATTCGCCAGACCCCCACGCCTTGATCGTTTCGACAGTGTCAGATACACTCTTCCGATGCGTAGCTGTTCACGGGCTCTGGCGGAAAGGCGTGATTGTAGAACGATTGTCCTCAATGGTTCATCTTTGCACGCCGGCAAGCCCAGCCAGGGTTTCGTACAATTGACGACAATGGTTCGACGATGTGGTGAACAGTTACTCCGAAACTTTCGTCGGTTTTTGAGGGTGCCTGATGTTCAGCGCCCGACCAACGAAAACCATGGCATTCAAGTTCGCATTGTCGATTTGCGAAAGCCCTGATCGAACAGGGTTTGTGTGGTGCGCTGGGCTCCGCATGGCAAAATAGGCGAACGAAAGGACTGAATCTATGTCTAATCTCGTACAGGATCTGGTCGATGCCGGTGTCCATTTCGGCCACCGCGCCAGCCGCTGGAATCCCAAAATGCGGCCCTATATTTTTGGCCGCAAGAACCAAATTCATGTGATCGATATTCGCGAAACCGTTCGCGGATTATTGAGAGCCAAGAAGTTCGTCAGTCAAGTCGTCTCCCAAGGCAGCCTGGTGTTGTTCGTGGGGACCAAACGACAAGCGGGTTCGATCATTCAGCGGGAAGCCGAACGGTGCGGCATGCCGTTCGTCGCCGAACGCTGGTTGGGTGGGACGTTGACCAACTTCCGCACGATTCGCAGTCGGATGGGGCGCTTGGAAGAGCTCGAGCAGATTCGCAACTCGGAGCAAATTCATACGTACTCCAAGAAAATGCAGTCGGCATTGGCGCGTGAGTATCGAAAGATGTTCCGCAACTTGAATGGTATCCGCACCATGAATCGGATGCCTCAATCATTGGTCATTGTCGATCCAATCAAAGAGAAGAACGCAGTGCGGGAAGCTCGCGCGATGGGGATCACGACGATTGCTTTGATCGATACCAATTGCGATCCTGACGATGTCGATCTGCCGATCCCTGGCAATGACGATGGCATTCGATCGATTGAACTGATCGTCAGTTATTTGGCAGACGCCATACAGCAAGGTAAACAAAGCGTCGCGGCCGAAAGCAAAGAAAATGCGGCCGCATCAGCAGAAGCGGCACCGGATGCGGAAAAAGACGCGGTCGCCGAATAGTAAGTGACGGGGCAAGCTCAGTTGACATCGCGGCAGCCAGCCGGTGCTGGACCGCTTAAACCACCAGCGAACATTCTATTGAAGTCACCAATTAAGGAGCATGAACTATGGCTGAGATCACAGCGGCAGAGGTAAAAAACCTTCGCGAACGAACAGGCCTGCCATTGATGGACTGCAAATCTGCTTTGACTGAAGCAGAAGGAAATCCCGAGATGGCCATTGAGATACTGCGGAAGAAGGGTTTGGCAATTCTCAACAAGCGCTCGGACCGTGAAACCTCGTTTGGAAGGTTTGGATTGTGCGTCGGCACCGGCAATTCGGCGGGCGCGATTGTGGAGTTGAAATGCGAAAGCGCCCCCGTAGCTGCTAACGATGAGTTTATCCAATTGGCCAACGACTTGGCGAAGCGACTCGCGGAAACGCCCGGTATTTCCACGGCGGACCAGTTGCTGGACGCTCCGTCACCCAGCAAAGCGGGCATGACGTTGCGAGAGCAAAAAGACGAGCTGTTCAATCGTATTCGCGAAGTGTTCAACGTCGGTCGTATCACACGCATCGATGGGGGGACCGGTGGGTACAGCCACAATTCAGGGACGGTTTCGGGAGTGCTGTTGAGCGTCAACGGCGGAAATGATGCGGCTGCCAAGGATGTCTGCATGCACATCGCCGCCATGCGACCGAAATCCTTGCGCAAAGAGGACCTCGATCCTGCGCTGATCGAATCGGAGCGCGTGATCCTTCGCGAGGCAGCTCTCAAGGAAGGCAAGCCGGAGAACATCGTCGATAAGATGGTCGAAGGTCGCTTGCGCAATTTTTTTGCTGAGAATGTGCTGCTGGAACAACCGTTTGTCAAAGACGATAGCCTGACCGTTGGCCAGTTTGCTCAACAAAACGGGATGGAAATCAAACAATACATCCATTGGGAACTGGGCGTCTAAGCCTCAAGTGCGAAAGGCGTATTCCCGATGGATCGGGATTACTACCAACAAAACGATGCGCGCGCGGTGCTCGCATGGAACAGCGTAAGGTCTAATTGTAGGGAAACATGACGAATACAGGGAATGTCTTCCGGCGGATTGTGTTGAAGCTGTCCGGTGAGAGCTTTACGCATCCAGGCGATCGAGGTATTAGCATGGACCAGGTGCTCAAGGTCTGTGGACAGATTGTCCACGCCAAGAGTCTTGGTTGTCAGATTGCGATTGTCATCGGTGGAGGTAATATTCTACGCGGTAGCCAGTTCATTGCCGCCAGTGCCGGAATTAAGGAAGTCTCCGCGCATTACATGGGCATGTTGGCAACCGTGATCAATGGCCTGGCCTTGCAAGAAGGTTTGGAGTCGTTGGGTGTCACCGTTCGGCTGATGAGTGCCATCAAAATGGAAAACGTCTGCGAGCCTTATATTGTTCGCCGCGCCGTTCGGCATTTGGAAAAAGACCGGGTGATTGTGCTTGCCGCCGGAACTGGTAAGCCGTTTGTCACCACCGACACCGCCGCCGCGTTGTACTCGTTGGAGTTGGATGCGGATGTATTGATGAAGGCCACGAAAGTCGATGGCGTGTACTCCCACGATCCGGAGAAAAATCCTCATGCGGTCTTGTACCGTGAGTTGACATACGATGATTTCATTTCCCAAAATCTGAAGGTAATGGACCAAACGGCGATTACTCACTGCCGAGACAAATCTTTGCCGGTGTTGGTCTTCAATTTTCAAAAAGAAGGGAATATTCAACGGGCCGTATCCGGGGAAAAAATCGGCACGCTGATTTCCAGCAAGACAGGGGCCAGTTGACCGAGAAGGTGAACAGCCAACACTACGAGGAGTTTTGCCATGACAGGCGACGAAATCTTGTTAGATTGCGAAGATCGCATGGAAAAAGCCATCGAGATTCTGAAAAAGAATCTGGCGGGTATTCGGACGGGGCGCGCTCATCCGGGTTTGGTCGATTCGCTCCGAGTGGATGTGTACGGTTCGCCAACTCCCATCAAACAAATCGCATCGGTGGGCGCTCCCGAACCCAATCAAATCGTGATTCGACCTTATGACCCAAGTACAATCAAAGACATCGAAAAGGCGATAGTCGCCAGCGACCTGGGGTTCAATCCGCAAAACGATGGCCGACTGGTGCGGATCAATATTCCTGCACTATCCACGGAAGTCCGCAAAAAGATGGTATCGCGCATCAAAGAGTTGGCGGAAGAAGCCAAAGTCTCGATCCGCAACGTGCGGCGCGACGGGAATAAAGCAGCCGACCAATCCGAGAAAGACAAAGTCTGCAGCGAAGACGAACGGGACCAAGTCAAGGAAGAAGTGCAAGAACTTACGAAGAAGTACGAAGACAAGGTTTCGGAACTCGCCAAATCCCGCGAGGCAGAAGTGATGGAAGGCTAGTGGCCGTACGCGGGATCGGTACTGAGTACTGAGCAAAACCCCCTGGTGTCGGAGAACACTCATGTTTCCCCCCGCACTCAGAACGATTGTGTTCGTTGTTCCTTTGGCCATCAATTTGCTCATGTCACACGTTTCCCAGGCCCAGGATATTCCCCTTCCGAAACTCGGTCAGCCGCTGACTGACCAGCAGGTTCAATTGGTCGCCGAATTGGTTTTGGCAGGTATCGATCGGGAGTTTCCCAACAAGCCCGGAATTGTATTGGCCGGCCCGGAGTCGATCTTGTCGCCACGACAGATGTTTCCCGCCTTCTTTGGCTGCTTCGATTGGCACAGCGCCGTTCACGGCCATTGGGTCCTGGTCCGCTTGCTCCGAAAGTATCCTGACTCACCGCTGGCTTCGCGCATTCGCAGTGCGTTGGACGAACACCTGTCGGCCGCCCATCTCCAGCAGGAAGCCGACTTTTTTGCAGCGGACGTGAACAAGACGTTTGAACGCATGTACGGTTGGGCCTGGCTGTTCCGCTTGGCTTTGGAACTCGATGGCTGGGACGACCCACAAGGACGCATGTGGCGCGATAATTTGCGGCCTTTAGAGCAAGTGTTGATCGATCGCACGTTGGCCTATTTGCCTCTCCTACAAGTTCCGATCCGATCCGGAGAACATTTTGATACTGCATTTGCATTGGGTCATATCCTGGACTATGCGCGCGGTGTTGGGCACAGTGAACTGGAAGAATTGGTCGTGCGGCGATCGCGCGAATTTTTCCTGGCAGATCGAAACTATCCATATCAATACGAGCCGTCGGGACACGATTTTTATTCACCGGGTTGGAACGAGGCCGATCTGATGCGGCGCGTTTTATCTCGCCAAGAGTTTGCTGACTGGTTAACCGGATTTCTCCCAGATTTGAACGCTGGGGATTTGGGTCCGATGTCCGCGCCCATGAAAGTCTCGGACGTCACCGACGGCAAATTAGTCCACCTCGCCGGCCTCGATTTGGCGCGTGCGGCATGTATGCAATCCATCGCCACCGCTCTCCCGTCAGACGATCCTCGCCGCCACCATCTTCAACAATGGGCCGCTTCGCATTTCGAAATCGGCGTCGCCTACGTCTTCAGTGGCCACTACGAAGGTGAACATTGGCTGGCCACGTTCATGCTGTGGGCAATGGATCTTTAGGAAACATTCAAGTTGCTGGCCCGGTTGGTAAACCTCAGACTCCACCTCAAATTCCAATGGGTTTGGGAATTGAAACAGGCCGTGATCACAACGACAAGAATTGGAGTAACCGTTCACGGTATTGACGGCCAGGCTTGGTTCTGGTGCACTCCGCAGGTCGTCTTGTTGTAGATCGACACCCGGTGAGTGTCGCCGATCGATTCGTCCAAGCTACCATGTCTTGTCGATCGACTGGCTCCACGTACCCTACATTTCGTGAACGGTGATCGTTTGACCCGAACTCGGCTTCAAACCGCCTCCACCAAGGGCTCAAAGCCAGCTTTTGATC
>DAOLCX010000115.1:0-7047 GCA_035327685.1 Pirellulaceae bacterium
GGAGCGTCCCGCTGTGCCACGGATCAGCGATTTAGGGCATCTTTATACTTCGTCACTGGGCAAGTTAGAGTTGGACTTGATGGGAACACATCAAGTGAACGAGCGGCAAGTACTCGACGCCGTGATTGCCTCGGCCATCAAGGTGGTGTTTGAAGAGTACGTTTCCGCGCATGGATTGGAGGAGGTCACTGGCGTGTTTGCCAAAGGCGTCAAGATTGAAGTCGGCGATCTGGTCCCTTCCTCGAAATACGCGGCGCTGGTGCGGCGCGTGCCAACCATTTGGGACAAGGCGTTCGAAGTCAATGCTGCGCAGGATGAGGCGGTGCGGGCATCGTGCGTGGAGTTTGTGTTGGCGGGGATGTACGCCATGGACCTGATCAGCCGTTCGCAAACCCACGGACGAATAAGCTATGAAATCTGAACGAGAAATCGGTGGGATCATCCATACCTACCAAAAGTACGATCCGGTGCGGATGCCGGGTCCGTTGGCGGAACCGCCCGACCTGGTAACTCCGCTGATGAACCGCCTACTGGCTTACGGGAGCGTTCGGCATTTGACGGAAGAAGAACTGGCCAATGCCATCCGTTTGGACCCCAACGCCATAGCCCGATTGGGACCGAGTCTCGACGTCTTAATGGCTATCCTTGCCGAACGGAAGAAGAAGATTCTGGAGACGTATGAGACTGTCACCGTCCAGGCCGAGGCCAAACGTAACTTCACTCGAGCGGTGCGGCGAGGGACAAAGCCTCCGGCTGACTTGCGCGAAGCGTTTCGTACGGCGGTCCACGAAGAGCAGATTTTTGATCTGGAAGAACTATGGTACGTGGCCGAAGACAAACATCCAGACTTCGCGCGGCAACTGGTCGCTCTGGTTCAGTATCTGGGCGACAAATACCAAATCGACGAATTGGCAGCCCACTACCAGTTCACCGGTCGCCAATCGATGACCATCCCCGAAGCGCTGGCCATCAAGGAGGAACTTGAACAGATCGACAAGTTGCTCAAGCAACTGGAAGAGGCGGCTCAAACGGCCCAATTGGCCGTGATCGACTTGGAAGAATTGGCAGAGTTCGTTGAACCGCATGACATGCAGGCGTTGGCGGAATTGAAGCGCACGATCGAAGACTATGTGCGCGAATCGGCCGCGCAGCAAGGTTTGCTGAATGCCCAGGGCAAGTTTCAATTGACGCCGCAAGCCTATCGCGTGTTTCAGCGCAAGTTGTTGGCTCGCATCTTCAGTGAATTAAAAGCCAGCCGAACGGGTCGCCATTCCCAAACAGTGCATGGTGAAGGGGCCGTGGAATTACCACAAACCAAACCGTACGAGTTTGGCGACTCGCTCACGCATTTGGATATTCCTCAATCCCTGGTGAACTCCATGCTGCGACACGGACCGGGGTTGCCGATTCGACTCAGCGGCGACGACCTGGTTGTGCACCGTACACGGAATTCACCCAAGTGTGCCACGGTGGTCGTTCTGGACATGAGTGGTTCGATGCGTTACGACGGTCAGTACATCCAAGTCAAACGGATGGCCTTGGCGTTGGAAGGTTTAATCCGTTCGGAATATCCGGGCGATTATCTGGGATTCGTCGAGATGTACACGTTTGCCAAGGTCCGCCAGCCTGGCGAAGTGTTGCAGTTGATGCCCAAACCGGTGACACTCTTCGATTCCCTGGTCGGCTATCAAATCGATATGAGCCGGCCGGATATCAGCGAGCACATGATCCACCAACACTTCACCAATATTCAACATGCGTTGAATCTGTCCCGACGACTGTTGGCCAATCAGGATACGCCCAACAAACAAGTCATCCTGATCACGGATGGTTTGCCCACCGCGCATTTCGAAGAGCACAAACTCTATTTGATGTATCCACCTCAGCCGCGCACCGAGCAATGGACCATGCGAGAGGCGCACGCTTGCGCTCGCGAGGGAATTACGATCAACATGTTTTTGGTCCCCAATTGGTCGCAAAGCGAAGCGGATGTCCAGTTTGCACAGCGCGTCGCACAGTCCACGCGTGGCCGTGTCTTTTTCACGGGCGGTGACGATTTGGATCGATTTGTCGTCTGGGATTATGTGCAAAGAAAACGGGAAATACTTGGGTGAATTTGAACGGTTTCCCCAAGTTCCGCATTGCCTTGGCGGACGGCGAATCACTCTTAAGGCCGGGGAATTGTTACGCGGTCTTTCAGGATTCGCCCGCCAACACCAACGCTATCGCCAACCAATTGGTAACAAAAAGCAACGCCGATAAATTCATTGGACTGTTGCAGACGGCACAACCGTAATATTTGTCACGCAGAACCAGTCTCCAGCGGCATGAAACACCAGTCCGCATGACTTGGCAAAAAAAGGCACACACCAGGCGTCCATTGGGAGCTAGTCTTTGACTAGTAATCTCACAAAATTGTGGGAGGCCTCGATTCACTTCAAATACGTTCGTCAGGCATGCCATTTCGGTTGTCGCGACAGAACAACATCCTGTCCCGCCTAGGATCACCAACAAGAACCCAACTTTTCAGAACCTATGAAATACGTGAGTCAAACTGATCGTCGATGTGCCATTCGTCGTGGAGCAACCATTGTCGAGACGGTGTCATTAATTGCCGGGATCGCGATAACGCTGGCTGCCATAGGCTGGGGAATTAGGAATTCGATTGACGCTCCGTTGCATGACACCATGGCTGCGTTTGAGCCGTCTCACCCGGCAGCGAAGGATTCTCACCGCGCACCACAAAAGGCAACGATTGAATCTTCGGGGCAGGGCACGACAAACGTGAGTTGGCAGTTCCTGTTGGCCATTTCCATTGCGAGTGGCATGGGATGCTGCGGGCTATTCTGGATTTTGCAATCCAAGGGGCGAAAGTCGCGGAGAGGTGCTGCCATCGAAGCCGAGGTCGATCAAGAACCTTTGCCAGAGTCGTTGAAACGTTGTGTGTTTTCCAAGCGGCAACGGACGTTGGCATTGCTCAATAACCAATTGGGGGTCGTTGGAGTGGGGGCGATGCAGGTTCAACACCTGATGTCGCGTGATGTGTGCAGCGTATTGCCCACCACGCCGATTAAAGACGTAAAGCAACTGATTGAGTCACGGCAAATCAGGCACGTGTTGGTGTGTGACGCGAAAGGTAGGCTGTGTGGAATCATTAGCGATCGCGACATGCAGCGCGCGTCAAGTGGCACTGCCCGCGACTTGATGACCGCCAAGCCGATTTCGGTGACGCCGACCAATCCGATCAACACAACGGTGACTCTAATGATGAAACGGCGTATATCGTCGGTTCCGGTCGTGGACCAAGAACAGGTCGTGGGCATTCTGACAACTACGGATTTGCTGATTGCTCTGCAATGCACTTTGCAACTCATTTACTCCATTGGCCAGTTGACCGCGACACCCAATCCGCAATGAAGTGAGTGGAAGGATGGTCCCAGCTTGTTTGGCAGTAAGGAAATCCGGAAAAAGCAACTTCCGTTAATCGGCACTTCACACTGGCTGAGATTCGGCTTGGTGCTGTGAACAACTCGGCCACTCCTGAGTGACCGATATTCTGGCAGTGCCACCCAATTCCGAAGGTTAGTGTTCACGGTTTCCTCCGCCCTCCGGGGCTGGCAATCTGTCTTGTCAGCCCTATCCAAATGACTTGAAATCGATACATTTGGCAATTTCAATGTCGATTTGTAGTGGAGACGGAATGCATCCATGGCTCTGATCGTGCAAAAGTTTGGCGGCACAAGTGTCGCCAACACGCAAATGATACTGGCCGCAGCCCGCAAGGCTATTCGAGCTCAGCAGGAAGGGAATCAAGTGGTCGTCGTGGTGAGCGCGATGGGCAAGAACACAGATCACTTAATTCAGTTGGCCTTGGAGATCAACGAGCGACCTCCTGCTCGCGAGATGGACATGTTGCTTTCGACAGGCGAACAGGTCAGCGTAGCGCTCATGGCTATGGCGGTCGATAGTTTAGGCCACAAGGCGGTCAGTTTGACAGGAGCCCAAATTGGGATCCGGACCGACAGTTCGCACACCAAAGCACGAATCCGGTCCATTTCAACGGATCGCGTCCGCCAATTGTTGGACGACGGGAATATCGTGATTGCGGCAGGGTTTCAGGGAATCGACGAGAACTTGAATATCACCACCTTGGGGCGCGGTGGCAGTGATACGACGGCGGTGGCCTTGGCCGCTGTGTTGGACGCCGACGCTTGCGAGATCTTTACCGATGTGGATGGAGTCTATACGACGGATCCCAGAATCTTGCCCGAAGCCCGATTGACACGACAGGTCAGTTACGACGAGATGTTGGAACTGGCCAGTTTGGGTGCCGGCGTGATGCACAGCCGTTCCATAGAATTTGGCAAGAAGTTCCATGTGCCCATTCATGTTCGCAGCAGCTTGTCGGACACTCCAGGTTCGTTCATTGTCGATGAGCCTGAAGCCCCGAACCTGCCGGTCAGCGGAGCTACGTTGACCAAAGACGAGGCGCGGATTGCCATCCTGGGCGTACCCGACGCCCCCGATATCCATCAGCAGATTTTTGAGCCGATTGCAGCTCAACGAGTCACCGTAGATATGATCGTGCAAAGCCCCTCGCGGGCTGGCGCTATCGACATCAGTTTTACGGTACCGCGCCACGAGTATGAGATGACGCGCTCCATTGTCGAACCCATTGTCAGTCGTTCGGGGGGCCAGTTGGGCGACTGTAGCGCCGATGTTTCCAAGGTGTCGGTAGTCGGGTTAGGGATGCCGCAGCAAACAGGTGTCGCGGCACGGATGTTCGCAGCCCTGGCGAGAGAAGAAATCAACCTGCAGATGATTACCACCAGCGAAATCAAAATCTCAGTGTTGGTCGAGCGGAGCCAGGCCTTGCGGGCATTGCGCACGGTCCATGAAGAGTTTGGTTTGCATTTGCCTCCAGATGGCGCAGTGACCGATCCATGGGAGAATCTTGGGGCGCGAAAACGAACGATTTCGGCTGTTGATGTCATACGCCGGTTGCAAGGTGTCGCTCACGAATTGGAAATGGAAGGGCTGACCATCGACCAGATTTCTCTGGACGAAACGCAGTCGCGGATTACGTTGTTACATGTCCCCAATCGTCCCGGAATTGCGGCACAGATTTTTGGGGGAATTGCCGCGGAATCGATCCTGGTCGATATGATTGTGCAAAGCTATGTCAGTCCAGACTACGCGGACTTGTCATTCACGGTATTGCGTCATCAATTCGACGAGGCACTCGCGGCTGCTGAGAGATTGGCAGCCGGCTACAGTGCTTGCCGCGTTCTATCCAAACGTGAAATTGGAAAGTTGACGGTTTCTGGCATTGGCTTGCGCAGCCACACCGGTACGGCGATCGGCATGTTTCAGGCCTTGGCCGAAAGCCAAATTGCCTTGGAAATGGTCAATACCAGCGAAGTGCGAGTCAACGCCGTCGTGGATGGGGCCGCCGGAGTCCGGGGAGTCGAACAGTTGCGCGAGAAATTCCGACGCGCATTGCGATAACTGCCAGCGACCCGATTCCGTTTGCCGATGGGGGAAGGCGAATGTCAATCTCAAGTGTAGCCTGAAATGGGTACGCTCGACGAAGGGGAGGCAGGGGTCTTTTTCAAGTTAAGCATGCGCCCTGTGAGGGGCCAAGTCCTGCTTTGGACCTGACAATGACTCCCGACCCCTTTAAGCGAGGCAATCAATAGTGCTGCGCTCGCGTTGAACATTCATCGAATAAAAAAGGGCGGGAACACGTTCCCGCCCTTTCGATTCGCTAATCACCTAAAGTCAAGCTCTATTTTCCTTTTCGTCGGCGGATCGCGATGGCGGCGCCAACCAGGAACAGCAAACCCGCACTGGAAGGCTCTGGGATCGCCCGCATAAAGATAGGACCACCGTTGCCCGTTCCATTGTTGATCCATTTGGGCCATCCACGCGGGCCGATGACCGCCACGTTTCCTTGATTAATGCCGCGGACCGCAAACCACAAATCGGCCATCGCGCCAAAAGTTGATTCCGAGGCGAACTCGATGGCTCCAGGCACCGAAAACGGTCCCATGAATTCCAGACGTCCCGTGGTGTTCAATTGATTGAAAAACGGATCATTAAAATCCCAATGTGATCCCGCCGTGCCGGGTCCACCAAATTTCTGCACAGGGACGAACGTCGCAAACTGTTTGTTGGCTTCCTGGCGATAACGCGACAACGCATGGGAGCCAATGTAATCGCCGCCTTCGTTCAACAGGCCGTTTTGAACCCAAAGACTGCCAAAACCCAACGCATGGCCAATTTCATGCCGCAATACCCACTGCAAAGACCCATCGCCCATCATGGCTGCCACATCGTCCTGATCCAAGGTCAAAACCGATTCTTGAGCGATGACTATCGTTTGACTTCCCCGCAATGGATTATAGGACGTGCGAGTGTACGAAATGGTCCGCGTGACACCTGCCTGCCCCAAGATTCCTCCCAAACCGTCAATCATTTCGACGTTGCAAACAATGCGCACTTTTTGAAGTTGGCTTTTGACAACTCCCGGCAGCGCACCGCTAAAACCAATCAAACGATTCTCCCAGAACTTTTCGGCAGCGCGGAACTGCGCGTGAAACACTGGATCGACGTTTGTCAAATCCAAGTTCATCACATCCGCCCGCGCCGGCGTCATGTTACTGAGCAACCCCATCGCGACCCATGCGCCGCAAACAATCAACCTGTTGATCATCACAGTGTTCCTTCCAAATCTCGTTCCACCGGAGGACCTGCCACCGGCACTGTTCGTCTCCCATTGACCACTTAGCTGCCGACGCGAGGCCGTCTCTTGTCAGCAACTCCTATTGACCGAAACCATGTTCGTCCCCGAATCGAAGGGCCGGGTCATAGACCTTCCAGAATATATTAACGTCTTACTCAATGCAACTTTTTTCTGTAGAACGCTACAAAATCCAGTATTTTTCGGAATCGACAGCCATGGGGAATTGACGGAGAATGGCGGAATTGGGAACCCCCGACAGAGCAACAATGTCACGAAATGCGGGAAAAACGTCTCTTCAGCAG
>DAOLCX010000116.1:0-7000 GCA_035327685.1 Pirellulaceae bacterium
CCTGGCCGAACCACCACAAGCGACTGTTGAGTCCAACCGGCTTGCCTGAACTGCTGAGTTCAGCGTCTTGAAGCAGCGGACTTTGCATCAACCCGACGACAAATTGCTTGTCGGGCGTGACCGCCAAACCTTCCATGCCGCGGTTTGATCGTCGTCCGTGTGTGTTGTTCGTGTCTTCCTCTTGCCCATGGGCCGAGGGGTTTTCCACAGTGAACGACTGTGGCACGGGCAATTCCTCAATCATCACGCCTTGGCGATTGAAGCGAATCACATGCGGTCCGTATTCGTCTGAAATCAGGAAATTGCCGTCGCGATCGAGTCGCAGTCCTTCCGGATCAAAACGTCGGGGTTGACCACCGGTCGAAACAAACAGCGCACTGGATCCCAAAAACGGAACGCCTCGAACATCGCGCAACATAATCGTTTCCAGAATCTCAACCGCTTGAGAACCTTGAGGCTCGATCGGCAACCGCACACGATGCAATCGACATTGATAATGAGCCGCTCCATCACTCGGTCCGCGATCAGGCAACACCCAAAATTCATTTCCTCGACCGGTCCATTCAATCGCCGAGATTCCGCCGAATTGGTTGTGCGGGACGCCTGGCAATATATCTTCAGTCAGGTTTGACAAGTCAGTCGCAGAACCCGATATGGTTAACGTCTTCAGCAACTCGACTGGGGTTTGCGCTGACGCCCAAGAACTTCCCAGGCCAACGAGAAATGTCCCCAGCAGAACACGGGTAACGATGCAATATACGGACTTGATTCTCAACATGGATTTCCCTCGTTCCCAAAACAATAACGATTCCCATAGAAAGATAACGAAACAGGCGCGGGAAACTGCTTCCACGCGCCCTGACTCGTGTGAATCTTGGGGGCTCATATCGGAATAGTAGAGCCCGCCCGTGATTCACTATTGTTCCACTGTCACGACTTCTGAGCCCGCGCGGGTGATTTGAAACACCAAAGCTCGGTTGTCGATCGTTTCTGGGATAAACCGAGTGGCCCCATCGCAGAACAAGAACACCGCGCCACCCTTGTGGAACGAGAATATCTCGCTGGCGTTGATGGCGTTGATCAGCCGCGGTCCTTGGTGAATCAAGCCATTTTGCGAGGCGCCATCCACGCTGAAACCACAATCCGGATCAGCCCAGCCTGTGCCATCGCGTACGACGTATTGGCCACCCCACAACGCCACTTTATCGCCTGTGTATTGGGCAAACATGGCTTGTGTCATCCGTCCGCGCGACGTCCACACATCGGGATGTCCGGCAGCTTCGGCCAACATAATCGTGTTAGAAGTTCCATCAGTAATATCGCGGACCTTGGTCTTTTGATATCGTGTCATCGCTCCCAAACATGCCGCGGCGGGGGGTGCCGGATTAATGGGTGGATTCATCTCCAACGTGTAAACATTGGGACGGACCTCATTTAACGATCCATAATCACCGGCGGCGGCGCCTATCACGTGATAATTGTCCACGCGACCATCGGAAGGTGCCGAAGGGCACAAAAAGACTGGTTGCTGAACTGAGATTGCCGCAGCGTTGACCTGATCGTACCAAGCGGTCTTGTAGTCGTACAAATCGGCTACATTGGATTGCTCGATATGGGGCAAAATCAGTGTCGGCCAGGATTGAAACGCAGACTTTTGAGTAGGCGCAGCGTTGCTGCGTGCCGCCGGAACTGCTTTCGTATTAACGCCGTCCGGATGGGACGTTCGAGACGCCGGATAACCTTTATGGGCTCCTTCATAATTGTGCAAAGCGATCCCCAACTGCCGCATGTTGTTGATGCATTGCGTGCGGCGAGCTGCTTCGCGAACCGATTGCACTGCCGGCAACAACAACCCTACCAAAATTCCGATGATGGCAATCACCACCAACAATTCGATCAGCGTGAAACCACGCGCCGCGTGACGTTGAGTCACCATAAATTCTTCTCCCTAACTATTCTGCCAACGAGACCTCGTAAACTGGGCAGCCCTCGACGCTTCCCATTCGTGGCGTAATCTAAAACGGGAGCGTGTTGAACGCATGAAGAGTTTGTGAAGAAATGGCGAAGGCCAGGCCCGGCCCCTTCTGGGGACGCCGGAGCCTCTTTACAGCCTGATTTATGGCGTTCTCGGCACGCCATCCCCTCGGAAATTCACAATGAATTCACGGTTTGATTGGTAATTATCACGAAAGGCGCGCTGCTGCGAGGCCTCAACAGTATCTATTTTGATCGATCGACAGGATGGTTACGTTGCAGAATACCCGACAGGATGTCCCGTAGAGAGGCGTCTGTTCTACGAAACTCCGCCAACAACTCCTGACTCGATACACCGACGACTCCCTGGGCATCGATAAAGCTGCAATCGGGTATTCGACGGATGCCAAACTCCGAACAGAGGGGATGGTCGATGCTCTCCACACAAACAAAATGAGCACCGGTTGAGGCAAATTCCCAAACAACCTTTTCCACTCCCTCCATCTGCGGTGCGATCAATACAACCACCCACTCCACCGCGTGGGACGACTTGAGCTCATCAAATGCCTTCAGCAACTCGCGCTGAAATTGAACTTCTTGTTCCGACGTTGGGTCGCAAAAACTAACAAACAGGCTCTTGTGAGAAAACGAACTCGGGGAAATGGTCTCGCCGGATAAGGTTGATTGCTCAAAATTCGGAACGGGATCTCCGGCGGCCAGGTTCCTGATCACTCGCAGTTGAATTTCACCCAATTGGATTTCATCAACCTGTTCACCCACACTGATTTCGGCTTCCAACTCGACTTGATACGAACGACTGTCGATGCTGACCTGACTGTCGCACAACAACCCCCACACTCCAGGCTTCACATCAAACAACTGAAAGGAGCCGTCAGGTTCTGGCCGAATTTTGAATTCAACGGCGCGGGCTGCCAACTCCTCTTGCTGATGAATGAACTCGCGCCCCCGATCAGAGTTTCTAAACTCCTCCCACCAAGCGCGTCGCTGATCGCCAGTGAATTCTGCCCAGTTGGTCGGCAACGGAACGGGAGGAAGCTCGATTAATTCGATCAGCCGAATATCGAGTGTTTGCCAGGAGACGACGGACTGGAACCGGGCAGGTAGTTGCAACCGCCCGCGTACAGCCACATGTGCTGTTTGCTCTTGCGCATAAATTCCATGGTCCGGCCACCCCACTATGGCGCTCAATAGCATCAGCACTGCAAACCTGGACAATGCGACTTGAAAACTGAAGCGCGGACTATAAATCTTCAAGAACGCTCCTTAGTAATTTTCCAAACAAACCGAGAAAGATCACCGTCAGGACGGCGTCTATCCAATTATCGCACGCCCCATGTTGTGGGTCCACGCATGGGGGAGGCAAAACGGCCATGACTGGCCGTTGACCGCGCGCGGGAGCGGTGCTTAAACTTTCTGGTTTGCCCGAATGGCGGCTCCCGATGGCCAGTTGATTAATCGCAACACAAGTGGCGAGACGTGCCTCGTGAGACGAGAATCTTAAACAAAAACTTACAACCACGAGTTCTGCGTGTCTGGGATCAGTGTTATCGGATTGCAATGGGGCGATGAAGCCAAGGGCAAGTTGGTCGACCTGTTAACGGAACGTCACGAAATCGTGGTCCGGTATCAAGGTGGTGCCAATGCGGGCCACACCGTGGTGGTAGGCGACCAGGTCTATAAACTGCATCACATTCCCAGTGGAATCCTGAACGAGTCGGCCATCAATGTCGTCGCGGCTGGCGTGGTCATTCATCCGGAAACGATCTTACGGGAAATTGATGCGCTGACCTCGCGCGGCATCCGCTTGGAAGGGCGGTTGCTTCTCAGCGACCGAGCTCACGTCGTTATGCCTTGGCATATCATTGAAGATCAATTGTGGCACAATGCCAGCCCGGGCGAAGACAATATCGGTACGACGCTGCGCGGCATCGGCCCCTGTTATCGAGACAAGGTCGGACGCAGTCACGCGATTCGATTAGGCGATTTGGACCAGCCCGACTTTACCCACCGTCTTCATCAGATCGCTCAACTCAAACTGAGTTTGTTGCAATCGCTTCCTGGTGCCAATCGAATTGAATTGGATGTCCCCTCTATTGAAAATGCCTTTCAAGGCTACGCCACGCGCCTGCGGCCATTTATTGCCGACACCACAAATTACTTATTGGATGCCGTGGAAGCCGACAAGAAGATTCTTTTTGAAGGCGCTCAAGGCTCACTGCTCGATATCGACCACGGCACCTTCCCGTTTGTTACCAGTAGCAATAGCTCAGGTGTCGGTGTTTCGGCCGGGAGCGGCGTGCCAGCTCGTTGGATCAATCGAGTGATTGGCGTGGCCAAAGCGTATAGCACGCGCGTGGGCGGAGGCCCGTTCCCGACTGAACTTCACGATGCCTTGGGTGAACACATTCGTGTTAAGGGAAAGGAGTTTGGAACCACGACCGGCCGCCCTCGACGATGTGGTTGGCTTGATGCCGTGGCCGTGCGATACACGCGGCGACTGGGAGGAGTACACGCGATGGCCTTGATGATGCTGGACGTGCTGAGCGAACTCCCCGAACTGAAAATCTGTGTGGGATATGAACTCGACGGGCGCCCACTGACCGCCTTTCCTAGCCGGTCTGAACATCTCCGCCGCGTACGCCCCGTTTACGAAACTTTGGCTGGCTGGCAATGCGATATCACTCGTGCGCGGCACCCGAGCGACCTGCCCCCTGCGGCTCGAGAATACATTCGGCGGATCGAATATCATGTGGGCTGCTCGATCGAAACGGTATCCGTCGGACCCGATCGCCTGCAAACTATTGCGATGAATACTGGATGAACAGGGCAGCGCGACCGGTGACCGATGACGCCAAGCTCAGACTGTGGTACGCTCCACATAGGGATTGAGGCTTCGCTTCTCGACGAGCGTGATTCGTGACAAATGGTGAACACAACATGATCGAAACCGATCTGTCGCAAGGCGGTAAGCAGCCCACGCTGCCAGACGTGCCCCGCGATCGGATACCCCGGCATATCGCCATGATCATGGACGGCAATGGGCGATGGGCGCAGCGCCAAGGACTGCCTCGAGTGGAAGGACATCGACGTGGCGCTGAAACCGTCCGCCGTGTAACTGAGGAATGCGTCAAACTCGGGGTCGAACAGTTGACGCTGTACTGTTTGTCCAGTGAAAACTGGAAGCGACCGCGAGAGGAATTGGATTTTTTGTTAGAACTCCTCAAATATTATTTGCAGTCTGAACAACAAAGCCTGATCGACAACGGCGTTCGTCTGCGCGTGATTGGTCGACTGGAAGAGTTGCCCGGTGATGTCGCCCAACAACTTGAACAGGTCGTGCTGGCTACTGCAAGTCAACCCAGAATCTGTGTTTGCCTGGCCATTAATTATGGCGGACGCGACGAAATCGTTCGGGCGGCGCGAAAATTTTCCGCGGATGTCTCTCGGGGAGAACGGACAGTTGCCGATTTGGATGAACGACTCTTTTCAGAATATCTGGATACGAAAGGGATGCCAGACCCGGATTTGCTCATCCGCACGGCTGGTGAATGGCGCGTCAGCAATTATTTGCTATGGCAAATCAGTTACAGCGAGATCTGGGTTTCTCCTCGGACTTGGCCTGAATTCGACGCCACCGATTTGCATGACGCCATCCGTGATTATGCCAGTCGGCAACGGCGGTTTGGTGGGCTCACATCAACCTGACATCTTTGCCAAATGCAGGCGCTGTTTCAAAGCTGTTCTCGTGAAGTTCCCCCCTGCACGATGATCGCCGCGTTGCAAACCATTGACGTAGGCCAAACAACGGGTGCTGATTCTTGGAGCTGATCGATTTACAATAGGATGTGTATTGGGGACACTTTCGCGCGAGTTCGAGTAATTTTGCTTATATGTGGAATGCGCCGCATCACTGTACTCTGGGGACATGTTCGTGTTAATTAAGCGCTTGGCCTCGGCGGCTGTGATTGTCTCGTGCGTGCTGCTTCTGGTTGGCCTCGACCACTACCTTGGCCGTGCTGGTGTCTTGAATCGTCCGGGATTGATTCTTGCTTTGGTCAGCGTGATCGTTGTCACCGTCGCGGCCGGCGAATTAGCGGTAATCTGGCGACGGGCCAATATTGCTGTGGATGTTGGCTGGGTGATCTTCGTGACCGGATTGGCCGGTACTGCCGCTTGCCTGCCGCTGTGGGCGCCAGACCTCACTCGACATTTGGCCGGCGGATGTTTCGAAAGTTGGGTATTCGGATTAACAATCAGCACCGCGATCTTTTTTGCGTTGGAGATGATTCGACTGGAGTCGGTGCCCAATCAGTCGAACAGGTTGGGGCGACACTTGATGATCGTGGTCTATCTGACCATGCCACTTGCGTTTCTGGTCGCACTCCGCACTTCACACTCCGATAACAATTACGGCATGGCCGCCTTTTTGGCCGTAGTCGTTACGGTCAAACTTTCCGACGTCGGCGCATATTTCGTGGGCAAGACCTGGGGAAGACGGCCGCTGGCGCCTCGATTGAGCCCCAAAAAAACCATCGAAGGAGCCATTGGCGGTATGGCCGGGGGCGTGCTAGGTGCAGCGATCATGTGGATTGCTGTCGCCCCGCTATGTTTTGCCCTGGCATCCCCACCCTTGTGGTTTGCCCTCTGTTACGGGGTTCTTGTTTCCGCTGCAGGCATGTTCGGCGATCTGGCGGAGTCATTTATTAAACGCGATGCCCATACCAAGGACTCCAGCAATTGGCTTCCCGGCCTCGGTGGCGTTCTCGACATCATCGACTCCCTCATCTTCGCCCTCCCCATCGCCCACCTCCTCCTCACAAAAGGACAGGCATTATCATGATTTCCCGCTCAGAAACCCGAGTCCCCCCTCCTGCAAAAATCCGCCGAAGACCTGCGTCCTGATCAAACGGGTCAATCCCGGCAATGATCAGGCGAACTGAACAAACAAAGTGACCAGTGGTCACCTATTTGTTTCATTTGGACCCAGAAAAAAAGCGGCTGCCCA
>DAOLCX010000117.1:0-6981 GCA_035327685.1 Pirellulaceae bacterium
TTGGTTAACGTCGATGCCGAAGGGAATAAGGCTCCTTTGTGAAGCATTTCCCGTTTTTGGCAACGACGAATACCAAGTCCGAAAGGGATTGTATTTCGAACAGTCCCCGCCAAAACGAAACTACAACAACCGCAGATGGCCGCAACAAATGCAACGACTCGGACGGATCAGCAATACCAACCCCAGTGAAAACACAGCAAGAAACCCCAACACAAACGGGGACAGCGGTAGCACCTCATGATAATCGTCCCGCCAACACGAACGACAGTGTTTGACCACTTTTGGTAAGTTGGTTTCGTCGTCAACTTTGGGGACTAGCGGCAATTCAATGTTGGACATGATTCGACAACGAGTTCGATACAAAGACGTCGCTTCATTGCTCTTTAACCCTATTTTAGTTGGCGATTCGGACGATTCAAATGTTTTTTGGCTCGCTCTCCAGCGTTTTTGGAAACCCGGTTTTTTCCACGAAAAACCGCCAGAAATCGACAATCGCATCACTCCCTTTCGAGGTTGCCACCGAGTGCCAAACTCCCCCAAGCCGATCGATTGTTCGGTTTGTTTGGGGGATTCCCATCGTGCAGGCCAATTGGCCGACCGTCAGGCCAGCCCGCTCTCAAACGGTCCCGACAAAAAAACCCCTCTTGCGAGAGCCACTCTTACCTTGACTCGCCGGTCCCTTTCTCCAGCCGTCCGAAACAAATAAACTGTTAAAATGGCTCTCAAAGTTATTGGCCTATGCATTGACTGTTTCAAAATTGGGAATCCAAACTATGTCCACTGACCCATCAACTGAATCTGCCTCAACGACCGAAGAAACACCGCCGCCCGCCCCCCCCGAAGTTGTGCCGGAAGAATCGTCGCGTACCAAATTTCGGATCGCCATCGGCACACAGCGAGATGTCGCGGATCCCAAATTGGCAACCCGACGCGCAGTGGGCTTGGCGGAAAACCCAGTTGTGTCGCCACCTGTGACGGCCGAATCAGCGGTCATACAATCCGCGGAGGACAGTTCGCAGACAAAGGCAACTGAAGAAACTGCTATTGATCCTGCGTCAAAAACCGAACACCCCCCCGATTCGTTGATGGCGGCTCCAGCCCAAACCAGTGAATCACCGCCAGTGAAATTGCAAGAGATGGCTGCGGCAATGATTCAAGATGTTGAAAGTGAAATTGCCGCTGCGCTGGCGGGTATTTCCATGGAACAGATCGTAGAACGTTCGGCGGCTCCGATCGCAGCGGTCGAAGTCGAAATCGGAAGCCGTATCAAGTCGTTTGTATCGCGGATTGAAGGGGATCATGTCTTCTTTCAACTGCCAGGGCGACACGAAGGCGTTGCATCGTTGCGCCAATTCCGTAAGCCACCCGAACCGGGCACTTTGGTCGAAATCATCGTCCAGTCGCACAACGAAGTTGATGGACTGTATGAATTGGTACTGCCAGGTGCGGCAGTCGATGCCGGGGATTGGTCCAGCTTGAACGTCGGCGACATTGTCGATGCCCGCGTCGCCGGTTCCAATACCGGTGGTTTGGAAGTCACGGTCAATCAATTGCGCGGTTTTATTCCAGCTAGCCAAATCGACCGCGTGCGAGTCGAGCACTTTGGTGAGTTTGTCAACCAGAAATTGCAATGCATGGTGACCGAAGTGAACCCGCAGCGAAAACGGTTGGTGTTAAGCCGCCGCGCTTTAATGGACCGCGAATACGAAGAGCAGCGGCGACAACGCTTGGCAGAAATCCAGGTCGGTGATACCTACGAAGGACTCGTCACTCGCTTGACGGATTTCGGTGCATTCGTTGATCTGGGAGGTATCGAGGGCCTGGTCCACATTAGCAGATTGAGTTGGGGACATGTCAAACATCCGAGCGAGATCGTACAAGTTGGGCAGCGTATTCGCGTGAAGGTCGAAAAAGCCAATCCGGAAACGGGTAAATTCTCTTTGTCGCATCGCGACACCACCGAACATCCGTGGCAACGCGTCGGCGAACGTTTCCCAGTGGGGGCTGTCGTGTCAGGTACGGTGTCTCGGATCGCTCAATTTGGGGCATTCGTCAGGCTGGATGCCGGGATCGAAGGGTTGATTCACATTTCGGAGTTGTCCCACGGGCGAGTCGCTTCGGTCGGGCAAGTCGTAAAAGAACATCAGTCGGTCGAAGTGAAAATCCTGTCGTTGGATGAGGCAGCACAACGGATAGCCCTGTCTCTGAAAGCGACTCAACCAGAACCTCAAGTACCTGATGCGGAATCTACAAAGGCCGCGGTCGAGGAACCCGCACGCTCGTACGCTGTCCCTAAACAATCTCAACCATTGCGGGGAGGAAAGGGACGCGATAGCGGTGGGAGCCAGTTCGGGCTTAACTTGTAGCTGCTGCGGTCGGGAGTCCTTTTCAGGTCCAGAACAGGACGAGGCCCCTACTTAAACACTCCCGACCTCCTGTGCGTCCAACGATCGATCAGGTTGCACTCGAAATAGAACTTCCGCCCACAAAAAGACGATCTCAGCGAACACGGCTTCCCAGTTCCCAAAGTGCTTGGTGGTTCAGGCCTATACGGAAGCACGGCGATAGATGGACTTCCAAAATGTCGCCCACAACAGTCTTAAATCCAACCACAAACTGCGATGCTTCACGTATGCCAAATCCATCCGCATCCATTGATCGAACGTGACATTCCGGCCACCCGAAACCTGCCAAATACCGGTTATCCCCGGGACGACGCTTAATCGCTCGCGCTGCCACATCGCACAGCATTCGGACTCCTGTACTGGCAATGGCCGAGGTCCCACCAATGACATCTCCCCGCGCCACACATTCCACAATTGAGGGAGTTCATCCAAGCCAGTTTTTCGCAGCCACCTACCCATGCGCGTTACGCGCGGATCGTCCGTTAATTTGAACGCGGGACCATCCTGTTCATTGATGAAGCGCAAGTCGTCCTGCATCTGTTCCGCATCCTGGCGCATCGTACGAAACTTATACATCCGAAAGGGCCGCCCGCCTAATCCCTCTCGCCATTGGACGAAAATCGCGTCGCCCTTGGAATCGCGACGAATTGCCCAAATCACTACCCCCAAAAAAGGTGCTAATAGAACGAGTCCCATACCGGACCCTATCAAATCGATCGCACGTTTCCAAAAAGGCATCTGTGTTGCCTTGGGATTCAAGTGCGAGGCTCCGGTTTTGTCTTTGCTGCGCCGGACGAGATCTCCAATACTCAACGCACGCGCCTTGCTGTTCGGCGCTGCAGGGTCCGACGACGTTTCCCAGAGCTCTCGCGATTTGTTGCCGATCGAATCATCCCAGGGGTACATCCATACATCGGTGTTAATTACCAACCCTAAGTCGCGCCCTGACTCCTCAATCCAATTGGCGACGTGCAGAGTTCCCTCGCGGTCCGTTTCTGGCAGGACCACGGCCAGAGTGCCATTCCACCATCCGATCTCGTCAGTGATCCGTAATCGCTCTTGCATTTGTCGCACCAACTTTTGCGAGGCCGCAACATGTTTGGTCCAGTCGAACTGCAACTTGATCACGCCAAACTCCAGCCACGACGGACGCCGCTGGCAACGGGAAACTTCCTTGGCCAATACACGCTCAAATTGTGCGGCGGAAAGCACAGGCAATTCCGGAATCCGCATATCGGAGGTAGCCCACAGGGAACGGCACATATCCCACAGGGCTCTCCAAGGAGCTCGGCGACGAACGATCATGGATGTCAATCAACGATGAAAATACACTTACAAAAATCAAGAGCCGAGAACGGAGTCATGTTGTCGGCTTTTGTTGATCACTAACGCCAAGGTTTTTGCAATCGAAGCGTGGGACAGATCCTAAATGGGACTTGCTTTCCAAGACCGCAATAGGGACGCCTGTTATGGCGTCCCGAGTCCTTCGGTGCGTTAAATATTGAGTTTAGTCAAACCCGCATGAATGACAAGCAAATAGTTTCCACCGCAAACAAGATTTTGCCGGGTGAAACCAGTTTTTGAGACGATGCAGTCCGAGAATTTCAGCCAGGTTGACCAAGCCAGTCCTCCAGGGTCGTGGCCGTGACGTTTCCCAAGTTCTCAACTAACCAGTCGGGTTTCGATGCAGCCAATTGACTGCTCGTGAAGCCCCCGGTTGCAACGGCGAGCACCCGAGCCCCGATGGCCCGTGCACACTCGATGTCGGCCGGTGTGTCACCAATGACTACGGCCTGCAAACCAGCGTCATAGGCGCTGGCAGCTTGGCGAGCTGCGCGCCAAGATAGGCGCGCCACGTCAGCTCGATCAGCACACCAATCTCCAAATCCACCAAATGCGAAATGATGTTGGATACCAAACGTGTCGAGTTTTAAACTGGCTGCCTGCGCGCCATTTCCAGTCAATAGGCCCAGTTGAAATCGTTCATCCACCTGTAGTTCGTCAAGCAGCCGAGTCACTCCAGGTAGTAAACGCCCGCGCCGAACTGCCAACTCCGCGGCTAGCTCGCGCACATACATGTGACGCAAACTATGGTAGTAGCGTTCGAACGGCAAACCTAATCCTTGTAGATAGTCACGCGATATGGCAAAGTCGGTCCGGCCGCTCATCGGAATATCCGGTAAGTCGGTCGCGCCAAACAACTTAAACATCGCGCGACGCATACCGGCAGTACCAGCGCCGCCCGTCAGCAGCAGAGTGCCGTCGATATCAAACAGCAAAATCCACTCAGTCGCCATCAAAGGAACTGGCCCAAACGCGCGATCAAGTCCGCGGTGCGAACACTGTAACCCCATTCGTTGTCGTACCAACTGACGACTTTCACCAGTTTCCCTTTGCCACCTAACACCTGGGTGTAGTCTGCGGCAAAGATGGAACTGTGCGAATCGTCAATGATATCGCTGGAAACCAGCGGGTCTTCGGTAAAGGCCAAGATGCCTTTTAACGGGCCAGACGCCGCCGCCTTCATGACCTGATTGATCTCCTCCGCAGTAGTTTCTCGGCTCAGATTACACGTCAGGTCCACCACGCTGCCCGCCGGAACCGGGACACGCAGCGCAATTCCTGTCAGCTTTCCCTTCAATGCAGGAATCACCAAGCCAACAGCTTTTGCTGCCCCCGTACTGGTCGGAATGATGTTCACCCCCGCAGCCCGCGCCCGATAGGGGTCTTTGTGCGGCAAATCCAATATCTGCTGGTCATTGGTATAGGCGTGGACCGTCGTCATCAACCCGCTCTCGATACCGAATGATTCATGCAGCACTTTGGCCACCGGGGCCAGGCAGTTGGTCGTACAACTTGCATTCGAAATGCACTTCATCTCCGGGCGCAATTCGTGATCATTGACCCCTAAGACACAGGTCAGGTCCGGCTCATCCTTGGCTGGCGCACTTAACACGACTCGTTTGGCACCTGCCGCTAGGTGGGAGTCGTAGCCTGCCTTGTCGCCCGTAGCGCGTCCAACGAACACTCCGGTGCTTTCCACGACCACATCGACTTGCAATTCACTCCAGGGAAGCTTTCGCGGGTCTTTCTCTTCAAAAACACGAATTTTCTCGCCGTTGACAATCAAATTCAGATCGTCGTGGCCAACCTCGCCTGAAAAGCGACCGTGGACACTGTCGTACTTCAACAGAGTCGCCAACATTTTGTTGTCAGTCAAGTCATTGACCGCCACCACGTCAAACTCATCCGGCCGCGCCATCATATTGCGAAACGTCAAGCGACCAATCCGACCGAATCCATTTATCGCCACCCGAACTGCCACGATGTTCAATCTCCAATACCTTACCACTTCCAAAACCACCAACTTATCCCTCCCCCCCCACTCCATCAACCCCCCCTTAAAGGACAGGCATAATAATATTGACAAGGTTTGGCAGATATGGTAGATTGCGTCGGAGCAGAGAGGTTTTTGGGGAGCGGCTTGGAGGCTAAGAGGCTGGAAGGTGGTGTGTGTGGGTGGTTGGGGAATCGCGGCGAGCGTGTAGGTCGGTTGTGGAGGTAGTGCGATGACGATGCCACGGAAATTGTTGGTGGATGTGAATGTGAGTCGGTTTTACCATTTATATTCTCGCTGCGTCAGAGGTGCTCTGTTGTGCGGTGAGGGCTTCGAGCACCGCAAGCAGTGGATCGAAGACCGGTTGCAATTGTTGGCCGGGCAGTTTGCCATTTCGGTCTGTGGTTTTGCCGTAATGGATAACCATTTTCATGTCCTGGTCAGGCTCGATCCAGCGGCCGCCAAGGAATGGTCTGCTGAGGAGGTGGTCCAGCGCTGGGTCGCGGTTTATCCCCCGAAATCGCTGGATGTGGACGACCCGTCGATCGTCGAGAAGTGGGTCAAGCATCACGCCAAGGACAAGAAGCGAGTGGATGTGCTGCGGGAGCGCTTGGAGAATTTGGGTTGGTTTATGAAGGCTTTGAAAGAGCCTTTGGCGCGGTTGGCAAACAAGGCGGATGGTTGCTCGGGGACGTTTTGGGAAGGTCGTTACAAGTCGATTGCAGTATTGGACGAAGAGTCGTTATTGGCGACTTGCGCGTACATTGATTTGAATCCAGTGGCAGCGGGGATTGCCTCAACTCCCGAAGCGAGCAAGCACACGAGTCTCCGCCAGCGAGTGCAGCATGCCAAGGAATGTGGGAAGCTGGATGCGTTGAAGGCGGCGGCCAAGGGATCGTATTCGGGGAGCAAATCAGCGGGTCGTTTTGAGGATGCGCATTGGCTGTGTCCGCTGGACGACGGCCAAGGGAAAGGTTCACCGCGCGAAGGGATGCTGGCTGGTTTTTCATTGGGTAGTTATTTGCTGTTGGTGGATTACACAGGCCGGCTTCACCGGGAGGGCAAAGCCCGGTTGCCCTCGCACCTCAAGGGTATCTTTGAGCGATTGGGAACCAGTTCTGGTGTCTGGGAAACGAAGCTGAAAAAGATGTTGGAGGCGGAGCGTCTCATCGGCAACCATTTTTCTTCCAGCCGCGACCGCCTGCGCGACCTTGCTCAGCAGAAAGGCGTGCATCATCT
>DAOLCX010000118.1:0-6942 GCA_035327685.1 Pirellulaceae bacterium
GACGAAGCCGACCCCGAATTGATGTTTCAGGACTTCGAGGGATTCCCCCGCGAGTTTTACGGCGAAAGCTACCTTGCCCCCCGTTTATGGGAATGGCTGCAGATGGATGACGACGAGCGCGACCTGTTAGCCGCCTACACCGAGGATGTTCCCGAAGGCCCCCTTGAACAAGCGAAGGACGCCTTTTTAGGCGCCTACGACAGCCCCCAAGAATGGGCCGAGGAATGGCTTGAACAAGACCCAGCCTTTCATGCCATCCCCGAACGCCTGAAATACTTTTTCGACTTCGACGCCTACGCCCGTGACGCCGAGCTAGGCGGAGGCATCTGCTTCACCGAGTACGAAGGCAAAACCTACGTTTTTTCCCGATAGGAGACCCACGCCATGAACATCCACGCCGCCCGAAAATATGTCAGTCCCCGGACCCGTCCCTTGACGCCCGACGAACAGGAGACCCGCCGTTTGTCGTATTCCTTGAAGGACTGGACAAGCGACCACTTCACCGAGGACGCCTTCACCGCCGCCCATGAAATGGCCCAACTTATTACCGCGCCTTGCTGGCTTGTCCCGGTCCCCAGCAGCATCGGCAGCACCGCCGCGAACCGGAAACTGGCCGAGGCGATTGTTTACTATCTGCCCACTGCCAAAATCATGGACATATTGACCCGCGCCGCCCCGGTTGCGTCATCCTGCCAACGGCACCGCACCGCCAAGGGGCCGCTTGCCGTGGCCGACCACCATATCAGGAGGAAGCCGGGGAAGTGGATCCCCATGCACGAAGGCGAGCGGCTTTACTTCGTGGACAACACCACCACGAGCGGAAACACCCTTGCCGCTTGCCGCCTTGCCATCGGCACCGGCGACGGACTGGTTTTTTCCGATGCCCGCTTGCCGCTATTCACCTTTTGAGACTTTCCCGCCCCACGGATTAAACAGGCGACAATATGACAGATGTCCGCGAACGTGGGGCGGGGAAAATCCCCCGCGTTCGACTGCGTTCCTGGTCTCGCGCGGGTCCCCCTAGTCGCATTCGCTTAAAATGTGTCTGACGTTATTTGTCAGACATCGCCATGCTTGGCCGGCGCCCCTCTGGTTCGGCAGGCTCACCATTCACTGCCACACCCATTGCCGCCGGGATTATTGATAAAGAGGACTCGCCATCGGGGAGCGGCCCGATGGCTGCGGAAGATGCCGCTCGACCCCGATTGGTCGGGGTGCTTCGCGGCACGGACCGGCTTGGCCGCCGGTCCTTCATGGTCTCGCTGAACACTCGACCGCGGCGGCGCGGCACGAAATCGCGTTTCCCCCGAGCCACCCCCAGACCCCCGCAAATCCCCCTTCCGAATAATGTACCAGTCCTGGGGGTTCTTTCGGGGGAAACTTTCGACGGTGACAACATTGGCAACACCCCGCAAATCTGTCTTGAGAGCCAGATTTTTTATGGCGGGGTATTGGTCACCGCCCTACGGGTTTCGTGCCTGATGCGCCGCCTTGGCCAAACCCCATGCCATAACCGCCCAGCCTTTGGGCTATGGCAAGCCTCCCGGCATCATGACCGGCTCGCGCCCTCGCACGGTCATTCTGCCGGTCGCTCGCGGCCTTCGGGGTTTCGGCTCAACGCGTCTCGCACGAACTCCCCTCGGCCGCGCCCCGCGCCAGCCAGACCGCCGCACCTCTCATTCCGTTTTCATTCCCGGCTTGCGGACTGTTGGCGCCCCCGTCCGTTGCGCGGGCGTCATTCAGCTTTTGGCCGGCTATGCCTAAACCGTCTCCGGGATTGCGGGCACTCATCCACTCCGCCGATTTGCCAAAACCCGGTTCACGCCTGATCGCGCAACTACGTAAACCCCGCACCAGTTTCCCTATCCATCCCCCGAATGGCGCAACCTCCGGCCGGAAACCGTAGATTTTGCCCCCTTGTTCTCGACTGTTGTTCTCGACTGTTGTTGATAATGCCGTTATTTATTTCTATGGTGATCGGACTGTTCCATAATCGCCCATGATGGAGTGATGCCCACAGGAAGTTGTATGTTTGAGGACCTAAAGCGTGAAATCGAGCGAAATCTCGGATTTAATCCTGGTACTCTGGACCACATTCCACTCTACGCAATCCATGAGGTCGCCAAGGCGATACGGAACGTCCGAGATCTCGAGAAGACTAATTTGTTCAGGCCGGGGCTTTATTACATTGTTCTGTCTGATCTCTGCCGCTCAACGGAAGTCGCCACGCGTTTGGGCAGTGAACTCAACAAGAAGCGCGTCGAGACCTTCATAATGACCTGTGTTGAAGCATTGGGGACTATCAAGAACCAGAACTACTCGCTCTTCCTTCGCGAGATTGGTGATGCCGTCCTTATCATCTTCTCATCGTTCGCTGACGTCCATACGTGGTGGAAGAAAATGGAGAGCGAGTTGGACGGCAGGAACTTGCTGTGGTATCAATCTCTTCCACGCGAACAGTTCCGGCAATTTTTTCTTCAAGCAAAGACAGTTGTACATGCGGGCGAAGTCGTTTACTCCGACAACAACATACCAGTTGCGGTGGCAGTTAATCAGGTCTTCAAGATTGAAAAGCTATTTAAGGCTCGAGAACTCGGAGCAACAGAGATTGTGCACGATACTGCTGCTCCGGTGCTCCGAGATCTTGGGATTCAGCCAATAGTTCGACAAGAGGTCCTCCTTCCAGGAGACGAGAAAAAGGCGGCCACATACTTACTGGCAAAAGTCGATGCACTCTGGCGCACCGAGCCATACGGTTTTCCAGACACCTTTGGAGAGAACTACCACCACCAGAAAGATCTGTTGGAGCAGATGATCGTGGATATCACCAGCGACGTGGATGTGCCAACCAAGGGGCAATGTGCACCGTGAACCCCTGATGATTTTGAAGGCGCGTTTTTCGAAGCTCCGTGCTTTCCTTGCCCGCTTCCGCCGCCGCCTTAATATCGCGGCATGGAATATGTCCCTGTAACCACGCCAGAAAGTGACGTCGAATTGATTCGCGACGCGAACGGCCGTTTCATTCCCGGTACGCGACCACCGCCGGGCAAAGCGGGCCGAGTAGGCGGCCGTGCCAAGGCGTTGCTGATGCTTGACCGGATTCTCTCCGAAGAGAAGGTTCAAGCGCGGATCGGCGATGCACTGCGCGAGGCGGTGATGGCCGATCCCATGAAGTTCTTCCGGCAGATCATCATGCCCTTGCTGCCCACCGAGGTGAAAATGAAACTGGGCGAGGAAGGAGCGATCACATGGCTTTCGTTATCAACTACGCGGCGCATCCAGGGCAACAATCCATCCACGACGCCCGCGATCGACGTTTCCGTATCGTCTGTTGCGGAAGACGTTGGGGAAAGACCCTCAGCCTCGCCGCCGAGCTCCTAGACGCTGGCGGTCAGGAAGGTGGGACATACGGATGGATCGCCCCGACGTATTTTATTGCCGACCGTGGCGTTGATGCCTTGCGGGAAATTGCCGGAGATTATGTCCGGATCACCGGACGCAACCCGGTCCGCGCCGAGTTCACCGGCGCCGCTGGGGAAGCCCGCATCCTATTCTTGTCCGCCGACAACCCGGAATCGATCCTTGGGCTGGGCTTCAAGGGTATCGTGGTCGACGAAGCCGCGCGGATCCCGGCTGACGTCTGGCATTACACCATCCGCCCGACCTTGGCCCAAACGATGGGCTGGGCGACGCTTATTTCCACCCCGAACGGTCGCGGCTGGTTCTACGACCTTCACACGCGAGGAAAAGACCCCACCGAGACGGAGTACGCCTCGTTCCACTTCGCCAGCAACACAAACCCCTACTTCCCGGCGGAGGAATGGGACGAGGCCAGGCGGACCATGCCGGCGGATGTTTTCCGCCAGGAGTACGAAGCGGAGTTTCTCGAGGACAGCGCCGGCGTATTCCACAACGTGGACGCCTGCCTGATGCCCGCACCGGGAACCCGCACCGACGACGTGGCCATCGGCTGCGACCTTGCCAAGCACACCGACCACACGGTCCTGATCGCCATGGACCGCAAGACCGGCCAGTGCTTGGATATGGACCGGTTCAATCATCTCAACTGGCCCATCCAGAAAGAGCGCATCGTCAACTTCTACCGGAAGTTCAACGGACTGCTGGTCATGGACGCCACCGGCATCGGGGATCCGGTCTACGACGACCTACGGCACGTAATCCCCCGGATTGAGCCGGTCAAGTTGACAAACCTGTCAAAGGCTCAGTTGATCCAGCGCCTCATTGTCGCGATCGAACAGCGGGAAATCGGCTGGCCGGTGGCTTGGTCGGTTGTGACCGACGAGCTCAAGCGGTACGAGTATGAGATCACCCCCAACGGCTCCATCACCTACAACGCACCGTGCGGTTATCACGACGACTGCGTCATCGCGTTAGCATTATCCAACAGCGCTCGTCATTGTCTCAAATTTACAGGTACGTTTAAAATATTCCTGCCCAACCGAAAAATTCAAATGATCAAATCTTAATTTTGGTTATCAGCAACACATTAAAACTCATACTTTTTGGCCGGAGGTTTATTCAGATGAACTTCTCCTTCTTTAAATTCAAGACTTAGATTGGCTATCTCACAGACATATTTGATCAAATCATGCAGCGTCATCATCCTGACATTCAAGGTTATATGGGTGCTGTTATCTTTGTCGTTAAGTAAAATGGTTATCCCTTTTTCTTCAGGATCTGTTGCCACTGATGCATCAACAAGAAAATTTACCACATCCACCAATTTCGCTTGTCTGAATTCAACTGATGGTATTATCGACTCATCAAGTTTTCTCTTTAACTCTATATTTTTAGGGTCCTCTTCTCCTGCTCCTAAGCCGGTCTGATTGCATACCAACAATGCCATCATTATCGCGATGATCAACTTCATGATTAACTCCTACGCAACGCGTCTTATATTGATATTGTGTTATCGTTAGTGTAAGCCCCTCATTTGAAGGACTATGAAATCATACCGTTTACAACCGAATTGGCGAGACCATTACAATCCCCTTCGCGGGCTGACGATGGCCCGGATTGTCGCCATGGAAGAGGCGGCCAACCGGGGCGACCTGGCCGACCTCCAGTGGTTCTGGCACCACATGCTCCAGACCGATGTGACGGTTGCCTCGGCGGTAGCCAAGCGTCTTAGCCACATCAATTCCCTCGACTGGGAAATCCGGCTCATCGAAACGGTGGACCCGGTTCTGGCAGAAGAACAGGCCGCCGTCCTTCGTTACGCGTATGACCGTATCGAAAACCTGAAAGAGGCGGCGGAAAGCCTGGCCACGGGTATTTTTACCGGTGTTGCTATTCTTGAGAAGGTCCGCACTGGGTACGGGCCCCTGATCTCGCGACTTGAGCACATCCCGCCGTGGTACTGGATCTATGACACCAAGGGCAAACGCTGGTACTTCAACCCCGAATCAAAACCCGGCCTGAACCACGGCCAGCCAATTGATGACCGCGACCTGGTCATCTTTCATCCGGGCGATCCCCTTTTCAAATCCATTGGCCGGCATTTCTTTTCGAAGCAACTGGCCTTGGCCGACTGGGACATCGCGCTTGAGAACGGGGCTAACCAATCCATCTTCGTCATCGGCCCGCCGGGTACCACGCCGGAGAAAGAGCAGGAATACCTCACGCTGGCGGAGAACGTCACCAGCAACTTGCGCGGCTACCTGCCCAACGGTTCGGACGTGAAGATCACCGACCTGGCCGCCCGGTCCAAGATGCCGTACTTCGAGCGGATTGATTATGCCGACAAGCAGATCGTCATGGCGGCGACTGGCGGCCTGCTGACCATGCTGACCGAAAGCGGAAGCGGCACGCTGGCCGGCGGAGCCCACAGCGAAACGCTGATGAGCCTTGCCCGTGCCGACGCGGCCAAAATCTCCGAGGTTTTCCAGAAAACCATCGACAAGGAAATCCTGCGGGCGTTTTTCCCCGGCTATCCAATCGCCGTCTATTTCCAATTCGATTTGCCCCAACCGGCGGAAACACGCTCAGACATCATCGAGGCGGCCTCGAATCTTTCCTGGTCTGGGTATCGAATCGCCAAGGAACAGTTGGAGGAAAAACTCGGACTCAAACTGGAGTTTATTGATCCGGCACAAGCGCAAGCCGAAGCCCCGCCGCCCGATGCCATGCCCATGACAAACCGCGCTGGTCCTATGTCACTGGACCAACGCAGGGCGATGTTTGCCAACCCGGGTTTTTCGCCCAAGCCTGGTGCCTCGCACTTTGGCCGTGGTCCACAGAGTCCAGTGAAACCCGGCCAGTGGTTGCAGATCAATACCAACACGTCGCGGTTTGGTCCCCAAAACGTCCATTATGTCCGCAACGACCCTTCGTCCATCGCTTCGTTTTCCCGGGCGATCAACCACAAACCGCCAGCGATGAGCCGATCCCAGAACAGCATCGGCGTGTGTGGGTTTGGTCGCGCCACCATGGGGAGCAATTAAATGAACACTCGCATTGTCAAACGCGCCATTTGCACGGCCCGGTTCAACATCAGAAACGACCGTCGCCCGGTATCGGAAATGAATGATGACCAACGAAAGGCGGTCATGGCCAAACTCGGCGGCGGTGGCGGTGGTGGCTACTCGGGCGGCGCTCGTGGTGGGGGCAGTCCGATGCGAAAACAACGCGCTCAATTTTCCCGTCTTAGCCAGGAAATGGAGCTGCGCCGCCAAGGTCAGACCGGTTTGCAGTCTGCTTTGACTCCGGTCGAGTTGCTCATGTCCACCGGTCTGGAAGCCGGATTGGATTCGCTCAACCAAGCAAGAGAATCCACCGATAACCGGATGATTGACCTCGCTCTTGGTGCGGCGGGAAATGCCCTTGTTGCCGCCGGATTTCGTAATGGCCTCAAGAATAACAATCAGGCCATAGCGGGCAAAGCCGCCGGCACGCGCCAAAAAATCGAGGCCATCATCGAGC
>DAOLCX010000119.1:0-6926 GCA_035327685.1 Pirellulaceae bacterium
GCAATCATCCGCAAGGAGTGGATGACGCCGCGACCTTGGTGGAGCTGGTCGAGCGCATCGTATCGCAGCGCGGCAAGTTGATCATTCCCGCGTTCAGCGTGGGTAGGACGCAAGAAATTGTCTATCGGCTGAACCAGTTGCACGAATCGGGGCGGTTGCCTGCCATCAAGGTATTTGTCGATAGCCCGCTGGCAGTGGACGCTACCGACGTGTATCGCACGCACCCGCTGTGTTTGCGGCCGGAACTGATGCGCGAAATCCTGAACGAGCCTGACCGGGATCCATTGAATTTTCGCGGGCTGTATTATATCCGCAGTGAGTTGTACTCCAAGAAGCTTAACGACTTTGATGAACCGTGTGTGATTATCAGCGCGTCGGGAATGTGCGAAGGCGGTCGCGTGTTACATCACTTGAAACACCACATTCATGACGAACGGAATGCGATCATGTTTACCGGTTATCAGGCGGAATACACGTTAGGGCGATACATACTGGAGGGCCGGCCGTACGTGAAAATCTTCGGTCACGAGTATCCCGTCCGCGCGTCGGTGCATAAGCTGGAAAGTACCAGCGGGCATGCCGACCAGGGAGAGCTGTTGCAATGGTTGGAAGCGACTTGCCGTGCGGGAAGCGTCCGTCGCGTGGCCTTGGTCCATGCCGAGATCGAAGCGGCCACAGCGTTCAAACAGCTTTGTTTAGAACGACAGTTGCCGCCATGCATCATTCCCGACCGCGAACAGATTTTGCCTCTCGATCAGCTTAACGCCAATGATTACAACGTAGGACAACTTGCGGACGACCCGCTATAATGGCAAACGTTGCAGACAACGGCAATGAAAACTCAAGATAGGAAATTGAGACTTAAAGCCTATCCCAAAGCTGGGGCTTCCGCGTCGGCCAAGGGTTCACTCGCTTGCGCTTCGGGCTTGTAATTTTGGTTCTGGGATGGGCGCTTAATACGAATGCATGTGGCGAGGTGCCTGATGGTGGCCAGCAAGACGTTAGATACCGATGAACTCCGGGATGTTATCGAGCAATTGGCGGCCTGCGGCGATGCCGTTCCGGTGGCCTCGGCACCGAGTGCGCCGATTCCCAAGCGATCTCGCATCGGCGAGACGCTGGACTTGTACCGTACATTATTATTTCCCTCCGTGGCCGATGACCGCGATGCCGTGCTCGACGGCGGGTGGCAGCTTCGACGTGCCTGTGAACTGCGGGAGATGCTGGCCAACGAATTTGCCTGGGCATTGCAGCAACCCAGCCCATGTGGCGAACCGGCGGGCTCGCCACCGTGCCCGGACGATCTGGCAGCCCAGACATTGCGGCGGTTGCCGGAAATGAAACGCATGTTATTGGACGATGCCCAAGCCGCTCTGGCTGGCGATCCGGCTTGCACCGGTATCGACGAAGTGTTGATTTGTTATCCGGGGTTCCTGGCCATCTCCGTCCATCGCCTGGCGCATGAAATCTATGGCATGGGTGTCCGCATCTTGGCGCGGATGATGTCCGAATGGGTCCACAGCAGGACGGGAATCGATATCCACCCTGGCGCACAGATCGGGCGGCACTTTTTTATTGACCATGGAACAGGCGTGGTGATTGGCGAAACATGTGTCGTGGGCGATCATGTGCGCATCTATCAAGGCGTTACGCTCGGCGCATTGAGTTTCGCCCGCGACGATAGCGGCAATTTGATTCGGGACACCAAACGCCATCCGACCATCGAGAACCATGTCGTGATCTACGCCAATGCGACTGTGTTGGGCGGAAGAACCTTGGTCGGCCATCACTCGATTATCGGGGCCAGTGTCTGGCTCGCGCAAAGTATCGCGCCGTTTACGACCGTGGTCATGGAACAGCCCAAGTTGCGGTTTCGCAATCAGAGCCCCACGGCGTTTGACCAACCGCCCGACTATCAGATTTGAGTTTGATGAACACCGCGTCTGGCCTTTTCGAATCCGTCGAGTCCCCCATCCGGCGCATGGTTTGGCTGCATGTTCATGTACCCAAAGCCGGCGGCTCGACCATACGACATTTGTTACATCGCAATTTCGGCGAGCGGTATTACAACTCGACATCGCTCTTGGAAACCAGGCAGTATTCGCGCGACGAGGTCAGTGAGATCATTCGTTGCCACCCACAATATGGCTGCATCTCCGATCACAAATTTTCACTGAATCTGCCGTATGACCATGCGCAAGCGGACATTTATGCGCTCTGTTTCGTGCGAGACGCAGTTGATCGTTTCGTGTCCCGTTATTTTTTTCACCGGCATTTCGAGGAAGTCGCCTGTATTGCCCAGCGTTTGTCGTTTCGGGAATTTGCGGAGGCCGAACTGGTCCACGGCTTCGCGCACCCACAGACGAACAGCCAGATCAGTTTTCTGAATGGTGGAGTCAGCAGTGAACGACTGGACGAGATAGAAACGGTGTTGCAAACCGGTCGAGTGCTGTTGTTTCCAATCGAGCGGTTCGATGAGGCCGTGGTGGCGATGGAGCGCGTGTACCCAGCCTGTTTTCCTGATATGAGCTACGTGCGAGCCAATGTATCGGTGCGAGACGGTGAGGTGTCCAGCGAAGACTTGGAGTTCGTCAGACCGTACTTTTCCAACGATACCCCATTATGGGAATTGTCACAGCGGGAACTCGATTTGTTCGTCGGTCGGGCGTTTCCCGATGCCGAGGAACGCGCAGCCGCTTTGGAAGAGTTTCGCGATCGTTGCCGACGGCGTTTTCACAATTTTCACGCACCCACACCCAGGCCGGAAACGGTCTGATCAAGTGGCGCGGCGACGTTGTGCGCTTTCATAACCGTACATGGAATCTGGCTAATCGGCTGGATCGTGAGTGTAGAACAATGGCCCTCCATGGTTCCTGTCTCGACAACAACAATCCGTATCAAGGTTTGGAACAATTGAGGTCCATGGTTCCACAAACTTGCGTGATACGAGTCACGATCCGCCGATGGCATAGGTTCTGCCAATCCCGATAGCGATTGTGAAGACCACGCCTGGCTTATGCGATTGATGGAGCACGGGAAAGGGGCTTGGGCGGCGCCTGCGGCTGGCCGATAAACGTGGGCAGGTCCGGAGGTCAACCGGTTCTTGAGATCTGGTAGTCCTCGATTTTTCGGTAGAGTGTCGCGCGGCTGATACCTAACAACTGAGCGGCTTCCGGCATACTGCCGGAAGTGCGGGCCAAGGCCTGTTCGATCAGCCGCTTTTCCCAAAAATCAAAACGCAATGATTCTGGCTCTTGGCCGGTCGCCGAGTTAGAAGGGAGGTCTCGAATTCCCAAGTCGGCCTCGCGGATTTCGTTCCCCTCAGCCATGACCACGGCGCTGTCGATCACATTGCGTAGTTGTCGGACATTCCCGGGCCAATGGTAGGCCACCAACACACGTTTGGCCTCGTCTGACAACCGCAAGCTGGAGCGCCCATGCTGTTTGCGAAAGTGAGTGAGGAAATGATCGACCAGGAGCGCGATATCCGCTCCCCGTTCGCGGAGTGGCGGGATCATGAGCTCATAGACAGTCAACCGGTAATACAAGTCTTCACGGAATCGTTTTTCCTGAACGAGTTGCGCCAAGTCTCGATTAGTCGCGCAGATCACACGGACATCGACATCAATCTGTTCGGAGGCTCCGATGGGCATGAAGGGATGTCCGTCCAGGATCCGCAACAACTTGGCTTGTCCTTCCAGCGTCAACTCGCCGATTTCATCCAGGAGCAAAGTCCCGCGATCTGCCTGTTGAAACCAGCCGACATGATCCCGATCGGCACTGGTGAAGGCGCCTTTGCGATGACCAAACAGTTGACTTTCCATCAATTCTCGGGGGATCGCCGCGCAGTTGACGGTCAACAGCGGGCGGTCAGCTCGCGGGCTTTGACGGTGAATCGCGCGCGCCACCAACTCCTTGCCTGAACCGCTTTCACCGCGGATCAATACCGAACCGGCCGCTTTGGCCACGCGGGCGATTTTCGATTTGAGTTCCACGATTTGCGGGCTGCCCCCGACCAAATCCTCGGCGAAAGCCGTTTCACTAGCCAGGCGCTGGTTCTCGGCTTCCAAGCGGGCTTGCGCATCTGCCCGCCGCAACGCGCGCATCATCAGATTTGCCGTCGCGCAAGCCAGTTCGACGTGGCTCTCGAGAAAGCGTTGGTTCAGGCGATACAAGTGAATGGCACCTTGCACGATTTGCTTCCCGTTTGGACGATCGGCTTCGTCGCGAATCAATGGAACGCAGATGGCATCGGCCGGTTGTCCCAAAGCGCTGTCCGATTCGTATTCTACGCGGATCGCTTGTTTCTCCAAGACCACTCGCTTCGTCAAGTCTTTCCGCAATGTAAGCGTATCGGTTTGCGAGTCCGGGAGCATCAACCGCGGTTTCAGTTGACCGTCATCATTGAGCCACAACATGCCGGCCGCGGTCGCCTTGGTTTGTTGGTACAGGCGTTCTAAACACAAGCGAATCAAATCGTCGGGCTGGCCGATCTCCAGCAGTTTGACACTGAGTTTAAACAAGAAGAAAAAATCCTGCCCTTGGTGGTCTGAGGGCAAGAAGTCCAGCGTGTATTGACCGTAATCGCGAGTGTTGAGCCGTCGGTTGAAGATGAGCGTGGCTGTGGCCGTATGTGGTTCATTTTCGGCATCGGTGGCAGCCATTGGCTTGAACGTAAATGTAAACAGAGTTTCGCCGATGTAGATTTCCGTCCCTTCCAGTAAACGGGCCGAATCTGAATGCAGGATTTGTCCGTTGACGACCGTGCCATTGCTGCTTTGCCGATCTGTAATCCACCAGCCTTCGTCATCTTGGTGGATTGAAGCATGGATGCGCGAGGACTGTGGATCTTGAATCACAATGCGGCATTGCCAGTCGCGCCCCAGCAGGTTTTCGCCGGTTTCGGCAAGTTCATGAGGTACTGGGGGTTGTCCCCCCGCTTGCATGTACAAGTAGGCCATCACAACTGGTCGTGGTCCGCTAAATATCGTTCAGTCCTGCCCGGCATTGAAGTCCAAAGTATAATGTAATGAATCGAAGTTGGGGTTTTGAAGGGCTGGCGGCACGATTGTATGGGCCTGGGAGCGGACCTACAACGCGACGCCATCGAACTTTCATGGCCTCGCGGCAGTATCAATCCGTGGCAGTTGCGTTTGTCCAAAACCCCTCGAACGGGCAGTTTTCGACCTTGCCGCGCCGCGAAGCAATGTTTACGATTCGATGGTTGGAAGGACCGATGAATGTCGATGGGGTTGGGAGCCTGTTTTCAGGCCGCGACCATGGCAGGGAGGTGGCGTTGGACTAGTTGACCACGCTCAGTTTCCTGCCCCACCAGTTGAATGAATGATTTGGGGTAGAGGCCAGGCCTCGTTGGGTTTTTCATGGGAAAGTCGTTATGAAACGAAGCACATTTTTACGCTCGTCCTTGGCCCTGCCATTTTTCGTCGCCGTTTATTTCACCTTCTGTGCCGCGACCTTGTCCCGCGCCGACGATTTCGGCAAAGTCGCTGCTGCTGATCGGATCGCCGCCAAGAAAGTTGTCGATTTGATCCAGACGCAACATTTGCTACGGCAAGCGATTGATGACACCATTTCACAACGCGCGTTGGAGCGGATGCTGAAAACGCTCGATCCAGGCAAATCCTATTTCCTCAAATCCGACGTGGAAATGTTTGAAAGCAAATACCGATTTCAACTGGATGACGATTTGAAAGCCGGCCGGTTCGACAGCGCTTTTGATATTTTTGTGAGGTTTCGCGACCGGGTCGATCAAGTCACGCAGATCGTCGATCAATGGCTGGACGTGCCGCATGATTTTACGGTCGATGAAGAGATTGTGACAGACCGGAAGTTGATGGACTATCCGACCGATGAAGCGGAGCTGCGCGAGCGTTGGCGTTTGCGAGTCAAGTATAACCTGTTGGTGTTCCGCGGTGAAAACCAAACCAAACTAACTCCGGAAGAGCGGTTGCGCAAACGGACACATGCGATCGCCAAGCGTTGGCATCAGTTCGATAACGATGACGTGATTGAGTTGTTTGTGTCCTCGATGACCACCAGCTTTGATCCGCACACGTCCTATATGTCGAAAACGACATTTACAAATTTCTTGATTCAATTGCGTTTGCAATTGGAAGGGATTGGCGCGACGTTGCAAGGAGACGATGACGGCTATATCGTGGTGCGACAAGTCGTGACGGGTGGTGCTGCGTTCAAACAAGGTGACTTGAAAGTCGAAGATCGCATCATCGGAGTCGCTCAAGGTGACAACGGCGAAATGATCGACACGGTCGGTATGAAACAAGACGACGTCGTGCAGATGATTCGCGGTAAAGCCGGAACGGTGGTCCGTTTATCCGTACTCAAGCCCAACGATGAGATCCGCGAGATCCGCATCGTCCGCGAGCGGATCGAATTGGAAGATCAGGCCGCCAAGTCCAAGATTGTGGAGGAAGGGCTAAAACCAGATGGCACGCCGTGGCGGATTGGCGTGATCGAGTTGCCCAGCTTCTATTCCGATGAAAGCGGCGTCCCGGGAGGCCGCAGTTCGACGACCGACGTCGAGCGATTGCTGCGCGAGTTCAACCGCCAAAATGTCGATGCGCTGGTGCTGGATTTGAGAAAAAATGGCGGCGGCAGCCTCCGCGAAGCAATCGATTTGTCCGGCCTGTTTATCGATTACGGACCCATTGTGCAAGTCAAGAACCCATTTAATCAAGTGCAAGTGCATCGGGACGAACGCCGCGGTCGAAGCTGGGACAAGCCGATGGTGGTGTTGACGAGCAAGTTCAGCGCCAGTGCCAGTGAGATTCTAGCCGGCGCCATCAAGGATTGGGGCGCGGGAATTGTCGTGGGCGACTCAACCACTCATGGCAAAGGAACAGTGCAGAGCCTGGTCGATTTGAACAGCGTTTTCTTTCGCAACG
>DAOLCX010000120.1:0-6906 GCA_035327685.1 Pirellulaceae bacterium
ATGACCCGCCACAACCACATGTCAGCCAGTGTGATGAGGGCAAGAGAAGAAAACCTCGACGACGCGCACTAACCGTCGTTGTATAAATGCGAGAGAACCGAGTAAGGGGAAGGCCGGGTCGTGGAGGCCAGTTCCGGGAGATACAGCGTGAGATGATCGAGTCGGCAATATTCGCCGCTCCCATCCCAACCGACTTGCGAGACAGCGATGGCGACGTCAGCTTGCAGTACGGCGGTGTCGAACGAGGAAAACAGCAGGATGCGACGCACCGCACGATTGTCTGTTGGTTTGAGCAACGTATCGCGGCTGATACCATCGCCTGCGAGTATGACGTCGCACACGTTGTCGGAAAGTAGTTGAGCGACCGAAGATTGACATTCGAACGCTGCGGCGCCGCCTCGTTCTATGTGCAGCACTCCAGCTTGGCCGGATGACCACGTCAACACATTGTGCGCACCGGTCTGGTTGGAATGTTCGGTAAGTTCCAGGCTGAAAGCGCGCGAGTATTGGTTCAATTTCACGATCAATCGATGCAGCTCGAACCTTTCGCTCGTCATTTCGGAACTGCAGACTGAACCATTGGTGGGTGGGCCGATAAACCAGGCAGATAGCTTGTGCCGAAGCATATTGCCGAGTTCTTGCCACCGGGGCTCGGCCAAGAAAGCGGTTTCCTCGATGGCTGTGGGGGGAGTGTTTAGCGAACCATCGACAAGGGCGAGTGCTTGCCGAGCCTGGTTTCGATCCAGATGCCAGACTTCTAGTCTCGGATCGGACGACGACAGGCATGGGCTGGCGGGGTCCTGAATTGCGATCAGGCGCCGGGCCGTTTGGCAATGTCGCTCAATGAGCCGCGGATGGGTACGCGAAGGGTCGGTGTACCAAAACAGGACAATTTCTGCTGACCGGTTGACGATACCCAATGTGGCTGTGACTTGTCCAAAATCTGATGGTGCGCTGAACTTGGGCGGACGTGGACCCGGTGAGTCCTGCAAGGCAATGTATCCCCCGGTTTTGCGGATACATGTGACCGCTTGTTGTTGGGCTTCCAATGGCCAATCTTGAATACCGCAAATAAGTGGCATTGAGGCCGCGTGAATATAACGAGCTGCGGCCTGTAGCGCTTCCTCAAGACCGACGGGATGGCCGGCAAGATAGTGCTGAGCCGGGAGATTATCTGAGCGCCGTTGATACCACTGTTGCCCCACGGAGCATGCACCGTGGATTTCGATCGGGCCTGCAGCATGTCGTATTGCGAGAATATCGTCGCACAACAAACTACAGCCCGGGCACACGGTGCGCAGTGGTTTCGATGTTTCGGCGATTTCCGCGCCTTGCGAGTCGTTTACCAATTGAGTCCTGGCTCCATGTTGTCGGGCACAGCGAGTTGGCCAACTTCCAACGACGCGACTGGATACGAGCAGTAATCTGCGGAATAGTAGCCAGCCGGTCGGTGATTGCCACTCCAGCCGCACCCGCCGAAAGGCAATCGGCCGCTAGCCCCCGTGGTTTGTCGATTCCAATTCACAATACCTGCGCGGATTTCGGCAACAAACTGCTCGAACAATTCGCGGCTTGCGCTCAGCAGTCCTGCCGACAAGCCGTAACGAGTTCCATTGGCTAGTCGGAGCGCTGTGTCAAAATCAGGGACGCGGAACACCGTCAGCAAGGGCCCGAAGACTTCTTCATCCGAAAGGTCTGAAACACCGGTGACATCGACTAACCCTGGAGTTAACAATGCCGAGTTGCCTCGTTGTGACTGTAATGGATACAGCACCTTTCCGCCGATACTGGTCAATCGTTCAAATGCCTCGGCAATGGCCAGTCCGCTTTGCGCGTGAATCACGGTTCCCAGAAATGGTTCGGTGTCATCATCGTAATAGCCGACTTGCACGCGTCCAATCCGCTCCATCAGTCGATCGAGGAAGCTTCGGGTCGAGTCGTCTTCGACAATGATCAAACGCCGCGCGCAGGTACAGCGTTGGCCAGCCGAGACATAGGCGGACATGATCGTGTGATAAACTGCGGCTTCTTGGTTATCGATCTGGCAGACGACCAAAGGGTTATTGCCACCCATTTCGAGAGCCAGGATTTTGTCGGGTGCATCTGCCCAAGCGCGGTGCAGAGCGCGTCCGCCGGCGCTGCTGCCGGTAAACAGCAGGCCGTCGATTTGAGGATGGGATACCAACGCCTGGCCGACCAGGCGTTCACCTTGTACCAAGTTCAGTACACCATCGGGCAAGCCGACCGATTTCCAGGCCTGGGCCATCCAGGCACCAACTGCCGGAGTCTGTTCGCTCGGCTTGAAGGCGACGGTGTTTCCTGCCAAGAGTGCGGGGACAATATGGCCGTTTGGCAAGTGGGCCGGGAAATTGAATGGGCCAAGGACGGCCAGGACGCCGTGCGGTTTAAATCGAGTCACGGCCATGGCACCGGGCATTTCGAATTGTTGAGTATCTCGACGCGAGCGCAGAGCTTCCACCGAAAGGTCGATTTTTCCGACCACGGCGGCGACTTCGGTTCGCGCATCCCACCGCGGCTTGCCGGTTTCCTGGGAAATGAGCTCGGCCAGTTCATTGGAGCGTTGGCGGGTGTAATTCGCAAACGCGCGACAAATCGCAATGCGTTGTTCCAGAGGTTGTCGGAACCAGGTTGGCTGAGCAGTTCGCGCGGCCATCACGGCCTGGGCCACCTGATCTGGAGACGCCTGTCTGCCTCGCCAAACGACTTCGCCCGGGTGGCTGGGATTCATGGAGACTAACTCCGCACCCGATCCGGTTTGCCATTGGCCGCCGATCAGGTTGTCCGTAGGGATTTCATGCAACATGAACAGATTTCTCGGATTGCCTTAATATGTGGCCTCTTTTTTGACTTGGCCGTTGGCCTTTCATTATCCGCATCGACAACTTTTTTCAAAGTGGCGGACCAAAGGTGTCCCCGCGTGGAAGTAGAACGGGGGCCGTCCATCAAGGGCTGTCAATGCTGGAAAACACAGGTGGTCATCGACCGGAAAGTGTGACTCAGCCAGGTGCCGTGGACGCCCGTGGCGACGACGCCCAGGGTGAAAAAGGATGGCGCGAGAATTCAGTCAAAGCGCCGCGAGTTTTACAGTAGTATGTTCAGGGAGTAAAGACATGTTGGTACTGACCCGCAAGATGAATGAAACGATCGTGATCGATGGCCGCATTACCCTGGAAATTTTGCAAATCCAAGGGGACCGGATTCGCGTGGGGATTCAAGCTCCAGCTGAGATCAAGATTTTGCGCGGAGAATTGATGCCGTTCGCGGCGGATGTGAACTTGCCGCCACTGGCCGAGCGGGTGCGCATGCGGAATCGAGCCACCGAGTGCGCCGTGCCAGCTGCCGACTCGGTTCAAGAAGTGCAGGCATCGTATTTGGCGCCAGGAGTTGGATCCTATATCGATTTGGAAATCAGCGCGGCGTAACCCGGAAGAGGCGACGCGAAGGGGGCGGGAGTCGATATCAGGTCCCAGGAAGGACTTGCCCCGCAGCAGGAACTTGCCAGACCTGAAAAAGCCACCTGGCCCCCTGGTAGTCTGATGTGCCGGATTTCGATGCGCCCAAGGTGGACGCGCGCCTTTGTTACGTGGTACCACGAAAAGCCAGTCGAATGCTACTGCCAAATTCGTTTCGGCTTCGTTACATTCAGAAGTTGAAGCCGACCCGCGACGGCCGCATCGTGAACAGCGAAGCTGTTGTGGGTAGGGGGTGGCATACAGGCCAAGGTCGCCGATGTAGGGGGTAGAGTCCGATGGTGATACGCTGGGTTACGCTGGTCGTTTGTGGTTTGTCTTCCATCGCCGTCGGGCAACAGTTGCACCGACCGCCCGCTGACATGATTATCGTCGGTGGTCGCGTAGTGACTGTGGACACGGCGCGGCCCACTGCCGAAGGGATTGCGATCCGCGGTAGTCGTATTTTGGCGATTGGCAGTGCGCGGGAAGTGTTGGCCTGGGCTGGCCCCGAGACACAACAGATTCAGTTGGAGCCGGGCCAAACGGTCATACCCGGCTTCATCGAAGGGCACGGTCACTTCTTGGGGCTGGGGGAATCGTTGATGATGTTGGATTTGGCCAACGTCGATTCGTTTGATGAGATTGTCGAAGAAGTGGCAGCGGCTGCTGCGGTGACCCCTCCTGGCGAGTGGATTGTCGGTCGCGGATGGCATCAATCAAAATGGTCGCGAGCCCCGGAGCCAAATGTCGAGGGCTATCCTTCGCATGAGTCCTTGTCCGCCGTCAGCCCCAATCACCCGGTGCTTTTGACCCATGCCAGTGGCCATATGAACATGGCGAATGCGTACGCCATGCGGTTGGGGAATATTGACGCGGCATCGGAAGCGCCGTCGGGAGGCGAGATTTTGAAGAATGCGGCAGGAGACCCGATCGGTGTCTTTCGAGAAACGGCACAGCAATTGGTGAGCCGCGCCATGGCTCGCGATATGGCCCGTATGTCCGCAAGGCAACGACAGGCCCGGTTTCAGGCCGCTGTCGAGTTGGCCGGGCAGTTGTGTTGGCGGCATGGGGTGACCAGTTTTCAAGATGCGGGCACGTCGTTGGAGGGAATTCGCGGTTTGAAATCGCTGGCATCGCGCGGCGAGTTGCCTGTCCGGCTATGGGTGATGGCTCGAGATCAGATCGACGCTCTGGAAGAACAACTTCCTCAGGAAAAGTCTATTGGCTGGGGCGAAGGATTTCTGACAGTGCGGGCCATTAAATTGTCTCTGGACGGCGCCTTGGGCCCGCACGGTGCATGGCTGTTGGCCCCCTATGACGACTTGCCGACTTCGACTGGACTCAATACGGTCGATGTGGCGGTCATGCGCCGCGCCGCCGAGTTAGCCGACCGCATTGATTTTCAATTGTGTGTTCACGCGATTGGGGATCGCGCCAACCGCGAGACTTTGGATGTATTCGAACAGGTGTTCGCCCAGCGTCCGACCGCTGCGTCGCGCCGGTGGCGAATTGAACACGCGCAGCATTTGCATCCTGATGACATTCCGCGCTTTGGCCAATTGGGTGTGATTGCCTCCATGCAAGGGATTCACTGCACATCGGACGCGGTGTTTGTGTTACAGAGATTGGGTCGCCATCGGGCACAAACAGGTGCATATATGTGGCGCGATTTGATCGATTCGGGAGCGGTAGTCAGCAATGGCACGGATGCGCCGGTTGAACCCATCGATCCCATTGCATCGTTTTACGCCAGCGTCACCAGGCGCCTCAAATCCGGTGCTGCGTTTTTCCCAGAGCAGCGGATGACCCGGATGGAGGCATTGCGCAGCTACACGCTGGACGCGGCGTATGCGGCCTTTGAAGAAGGGGAGAAAGGAAGTTTGGTCCCTGGAAAACTCGCCGATCTGGTCGTGCTCAGTCGCGATCTGTTGGAATGCGCTGATGAAGACATTTTGGATACGCGGGTGGTCATGACGGTTCTGAACGGCCGGATCGTGTACCAGGCCGAATCATCGGACTGATCGCGCGGGAATCATCCTGAAATGATGCGGTGAAACCCACGACCGATTTGCCAACGCATTCGAGCCCAATTAGTCTACAGTGAGAGGGGCATCGGCGGCCTGAAATGGATTGATTGACCATTTTGTGACGACTGGATGGCCGTCGGGTTATCGGTTTTTCCTCTGCCGGTCGTTGGAACTGTCGATTGAATCGATGTTGTCCCGCTTTCGATCAACCGCAGTGCGGTAGCGCCCGGTTTGTGGCGCGCAACCGGACGCGAGCGCGTGGCGGCTGATTAAATCGACAGAGCCCATTAGTGACCGGTGAGTAGTTCCTATTCATCGACTGCGTTGGTTAGAACATGATCTCGTTAGTGCGGTTGACTGCCGTATGTGCGTTGCTCTGCGTGCCCGATGGTGGCCACCGCGGGCCGTTTCATGACGTGACTTCTTGCCCGCAATGTGCAGCGGGGACACCGGCTGTGACGAGTACTGTTGAGCCGCCGGCTGCCAGACGCTATGTCTCGCAAACTCACCCGCGGATCGAATATCGACCGCAAACGGTGACGACTTGGAAATGGGATATACAACAAGTCCCGGTGACAATTTACGAGACAGTGCTCGTACCCCGACAGAGACAGCGGGAGATTCTGGAATACAAATGGGAGCCCGTCCAAATTCCGGTCGTTCATTCCTATACGGAAATGGTCCCAAAAACCGAACGTCGAGAACGTGTGGTGATGCGACTTGATCGCCGAGAAATCCCCATCGAGCAGACCTTTACGATCATCATACCTGAAACGCGGGTTCGGCAATTGACGACTTATCGTATCGAGCATGATGACATCCCCGATGTGGAACATTACACCGAATACGTTACGGAAGAACGGTTTCGGCCGGTCACTTCCTACCGGAGAATCGAGAGAACCGAAGAGGTTTCGCTCCCGGTGTCCGTCATGGTTCCGCAACAGCGCGAAACGTCGTTTGTGGTTTATGAATCCGTCCCCGTGAAGAAGGTGGTGCGTGTCCCTGTGACGGAAGTGGTTCCAGAGAAGCAAACCAAACGCGTCGAAAAGTTTCGGTATGTGACACGGTATCGAGATATGCCGCGAGTCGAAACAATCTATGAACAAGAAGAGCGCCGGCGCACGGTGGCTTATTCAGTTCAAGTTCCCGTGGCCGAAACCGTCGAAGAGACCTACGCGGTGCAAGTTCCTTACCACGAAACGGTGAAGCGAAATGTCGTGGTCACCATTCCTTACACCGATTTCATTGAAGAGAGATACACGATTCAGGTGTTGAAACCGCAGACGGTCGCGCGTACTTATTGCGAATGGGTTCCATTCGTAGAGGATGTCGTGACCTCAAGTGTTGTCCATGAGCCGCAGGTAGTCACGGAAACACGGTATCGTACGGAGCAGGTCGGGCGGTCG
>DAOLCX010000121.1:0-6875 GCA_035327685.1 Pirellulaceae bacterium
GGCCGCAGCGACCCCTGCGCTGCATCCCAACTGGACAGGGCAATCCCTTGCAGATGATAGCCGTCCGAGGCTGGCGCGCTGGCACTGGCCCCCAACCGTTCGGCAAATCGGACCACAAACCGGCGGTAATCGGCGTCGCGGGAAAATACAATCAGTCGCGGCAACGGGCCGTCGGCCAGCGCCAAATCGTGCTGCATGGCCGCCAAAACCTCGGACAATCGCGCCTGCAACGCCTGGACATCGAGTTGCAGCTCGTCTGTCAACAGCCAAAATCCGGCTTCTTCAACCACGCGAGCAGCAGGGCGATTCTGGCCAAAGGCCAAACTCGCCAAGTCCTCAACCGAATAGTCGGCGAACTGCAGGACGTCGTCATCGTGAAAGACAATCTGGTCGATGCAAAATTTAGCCGGACCTCGTGTTCGGATGGCGAACGAACTCACTTGGTTCCACTGCGGTACTCGGCCGGTTTCCCAGCGCATCCATTGAAAAGGGACACGCACCAACTGCCAATCGTTGGAAGTGACCTCGACTTTTCTCCAAAATGCGCCGCGCAGATCGGATTCCGGGAACAGGATGTCGAACACGAGCGGTTGTTGAAGAGGATCGAGATTGCGGACCCAAAAGGTCAGGCTCTCGCATTGGTCGACTTTGGTGGGCAACGGCCAGGTATCGTGGCGCGTCAACGCCATTGCCCGCCCCTCGGCTGTCAGCGTCAGCATTTTCCCTTGAGGCCCATTTTGCGGCACATCGGGCGGTACATCGTCGCGCGATAATTGGATACTTCCCCGCGCTTGCCACTGGCTCGCCAGCCCCGGCGATTCGAAATCCATCCAATCGATGGATGTCGATTGCCCCCAGACGATGGCAGGCGCCCACACCATAGACCAGAATCCCAACATTGTGAATGAAAGCTGGAATGCTCGACAGCGACGCGTGGAACTGGCTGTATTGTTCTCGTTCATGTGTCGGTACGATCCATTTACTCATCCTCGGCATTGGGATCAAAGTCGGTATTGATCATTAGCCATTCTTCAATGGTTCGTTTCTTTGGAACTGCGACCAGATCGTACTCTGGGTAACTTTCCTCTTCCATGTCGGCACCACCATGGTCTCGGCGATCTTGACCCACGCTATAGAGCTGATAGGTGTCGCCAGAAACACGATACACCAGCGTTTTGCCCGTCCACAAATCGATCGGTTCCACCTGAAGAAATTCGGGAACCAGGGCCTCGAGAGTCTTTGGGTTTTCGCCGTAATGCACACGATATCGTTCAATCGCGACGGCCGTTGCCAACACACGGAAATGGGCCAACACCCGTCGGTCGGCTTTCGAAATGGGTTCGATACTTGCAAAGGAAGCAATTTCATGTGCCATGACCTGTCCGCGAAATACCGGGCCTCCGAAGATCCATCGGGGCAAATTGGGCCTCTCGTTCTGCCATTGGCGATTGACCCAATTTGCCAATGATTGCTCTCGATCCTCCAAGGCACTGAAATGCGCTATTCCGGTTGGGAAGCTGGTTAAAAGAGAATCCAATTGGTCATATTCGCTATTGATGGTGTGCAGCACACTCTTCCAGTCAACGAAATAACTCCTCCAAGCACCTCGATTTGATTCATTGGAACCTAAGCCGAAACGCATTTCGTTCAAACTTGAAAAATCTCTCCGCCCCAAACTTCGAGCCATCTCCAACACGTAACACCGCTCGTGAGTCAGACTCACAGTATTCCAAACAGGCATTTCGCCCAACGCGGTCAACTCGGTTGCCAAACGCTCCAGGTTGTCAGCGGTGCACAGTCCGCTGTAAACAATGTGCCGTAGCACCTGGTGGCTGACTCCTTCCAGCGCGAGTCCGACCAGATGCTCAACCAGGGGGCCGGAATCGCCGTACAGTCTCGCCATCCTCGCGATGGCCCGATAATCGGTGATGGCGGCGTCAATATTCCCTTCTGCGATATGACTCAACGCGGAAACACACAGACTTCGAGCAACTTCGCGAACTGACATCGCGTAGGGAAGCCGACCAGCGAAAAAACTGTCACCTAGAATTGGTGTATATCGATGCCCTTTTTCCGCGGCATGGCGAATCCTTTCCAACAGCGGGGACATTTCATCTCTCCACTGCAATATGTCGGTGAAGACCTCGGGATTCAACGGCATCGACAGCGCCAAACCGTAGAAATCGTTTGCCGTCAGTTGGACTTTCGAATTGACGATCGATTGAAGTTGCCGATTGAAATTTGCTGCTGTTCCCTGGCGTTTTAGCCATCGATCCAGCGTCTCATGGTATTGTCCATCCACAGGCGGAACCTCGGTTCCCAGCATTTCAAAAAACTTCGCATCCACTTCTCTGTCGTCCGGGCGCGGTCCAACGATCTGCACAAGATCAACAGCGAAGTTCGTCTCCGGCGAGACACCTTCGCCATACTTTTGGTGGAGGAATCCCAGGTAATCAACATCCCCATTGGCTTTGAGCGGCGACGTGGCAAAGGTGACCGCCGGGCCGGGTGTGACGAGCGGCGAGTTGGCCCCCGGTGGCAGTCGCACGTTGAGGGCAACGATTAAAACGAGTCCGGCCGATAACAGCACGATACTCCAATTGATAAGTTTGCGGACAGGATGCCCCCCTTTGTGGCCCGCTTTTGTATCAACCATTGAATCTCCCTCATGAACATAGGGCCTATCCCAGAATCGGAAAAACAAGCTCGAAGCGCAAGCGTGTGAACCCTGGCTGACGTAGCGGGCCAGAACTGGGATCCTCAGTCCAAACAACCTCCTGGTGACTGCGCTCCGCAAGCGACTGTTGATATTGCCGTCGTTCCACGTTGTTTCAATCAGCCGCAGTTTGTCGCAACATCACAACCTGCCCGAAAACAGTTACCAGTCGCTACTTCGGCGCGACGGTACAGGTGATCCGTTTGGCCTGTTGCACGGGGGGGCTTTCGAGTTTTCCATGCTCCAGAAGTTTTTCCAAAATCCCCGACATCACCTTTTGTCCTTCTTCCACATGAGCCAACTCGCGGCCGCGGAAGACCACGGTCACCAGGACTTTGTCCTTGTGCTGCAAAAAGGAGACCGCTTGACGAATCTTGACGTCGATATCGTGCTGTCCAGTCTTGGGTCGCAATCGGACTTCTTTCAGCTTGGTCGTGTGCGACTTGCTTTTGTGCGATCGCTTGTTCTTATCGTATTTGAATTTGCCGAAATCCATAATTCGGCAGACGGGAGGGCTGGAATCGGGAGCGACCTCCACCAAATCCAACCCCACTTCACGGGCCTTGGCCAACGCCTCTTTGACGGGCATGATCCCCAGTTGTTGTCCTTCATGGTCTATCACGCGAACGGGACTAATGCGAATTTGATCGTTCACGCGATTCTGATCGCGAGCGGCTTCTTTGCTAATAACCACAAACCTTTCCTGTTAGTGTTCTCAATACTCAAACTCGGTGCGACCGCTATCGAGCCCCGCCGAGTTCTTAAACGTCTTCCGTACTTGTTTCGTCGCCGCTTCGGCCTGCAACCGTTCCAGCAGTTGCGCCAGCGGCATGGCCCCCAAGTCGCCATCGTAGCGGTCGCGCACCGAAACGGTTCCTTGTTCCGCATCGCGCGGACCCACGACCACCATATAGGGCAACAACTCCAACTGCCCATCTCGGATTTTGGCCCCCAGCTTTTCCGACCGGAAGTCGCCAGTGGCCCGGAAATCGGCAGCCAACAAGTGCGCCAATACCTCTCGGCCATACGCTTCCGATTTGTCGCTGACGGTCAACACACGAATCTGTTCCGGTGCCAGCCACAGCGGAAACGCTCCCGCAAAGTGTTCGATCAACACGCCAATAAAGCGTTCCATCGAACCGAACGGAGCCCGGTGAATCATCACCGGCCGATGAGGTCGATTGTCTGGTCCAATATACTCTAAACCGAACCGTTCAGGCAAATTGTAATCGACTTGCACGGTCCCCAGTTGCCAATGACGGCCAATGCAGTCGCGGACGACAAAATCGATTTTGGGACCGTAGAACGCGGCTTCGCCGATCTCTTCGGTGAACGGCTTCCCCAAACTGGCCGCCGCCTCGCGGCATGCCTGCTCGGCTAACACCCAATTCTCCGGCTTTCCCACATATTTGTCGCTGGCCGGGTCCCGCAGCCCCACGCGGACCCGGTAATCGTCCATCCCCATCGCCGCAAACACGATTTTCACCAACTCCAGACATCCGGCGAGTTCGGCCGCCACTTGCTCTTGAGTCACAAACAAGTGAGCGTCGTCCTGCGTAAAACCGCGCACGCGAGTCATGCCGCCAATTTCGCCAGATTGTTCCCAGCGATACACCGTCCCAAACTCGGCCAGGCGAATCGGCAAATCGCGGTAACTCCGCTGCTGCGAAGCGTAAATCTTGACGTGATGAGGACAGTTCATGGGCCTCAGAAGGTACCCGTCAATCTTCCCTTGCGCCAACCGGTTGGCCAACTCGCTACAGGTACAACCTTCCGCCGCGAGAAGTTGAAGTTGTTCGCGCATCACAATCGGCGGATATTGACTCTCCTGGTAGTAAGGAAAATGCCCGCTGGTTTGATACAACTCCAATTTGCCGATATGGGGCGTAAAAACTTGTTGATAGCCCTGGCGCCGCAAGTGCATCGATATAAAGTCTTGCAACTGCTGGCGCACAAAGGCGCCTTTCGGCGCCCACAGAATCAAACCTTGACCGACCATTTCATCGATGTGGAACAATCCCAACCGTTTGCCCAGAACACGGTGGTCGCGGCGTTTGGCCTCTTCGATCCGCTCTAAATGAGCCGCCAGATCCTGCGGGTCGAAAAACGCGGTGGCGTACAGTCGCTGTAACTGCTGGCGGCTTTCGTCCCCCTTCCAGTATGCTCCGGCGATGGTCAACAATTTGAAGGCCCCAATGCACTTGGGAGAAGGAACATGCGGACCCCGACACAAATCAATGAACTCGCCTTGCTGATAAAACGAGACTGTTTGCTGGTCGGCCAGTCCTGTCTGCAGATGTTCGACTTTGAGTGTCTGCTTCAGATCCGCGCAGACTTGAATCGCCTCATCGATCGGGCGTTCGATCCTCTCGAAGGGTTCGTCGAGGTCGATGATCCGTTGCATCTCGGCTTCAATGGCTGGAAAATCCTCTTCGGTCAGTCGCTGCGGCATGTCAAAGTCATAGTAGAAGCCGCCGTCAATGGTCGGTCCAAAAGCCAATTGCACCCCCGGTTTGAGCCGCATCACGGCGCGGGCCATCACGTGAGCACAACTATGCCGCATGGTCGCCAATGCTTGAGGGGAATCGCGAGTGATGATTTTCAGTTCGGCGGGTCGATCGCCGTCAATTTGAAATGTCAACGGTACGGGTTGGCTATCCACTTCACCCCACGCGGCCGCCTGGGCCAATCGTTTGCCGATGCTCTCGGCCACTTGAGCCACACTTACAGGTCCGGGAAACTTCTTTTCCGAACCGTCGGGTAATCGAATCACTGCCATTTCACACACTCTATCTTGCCTGCCGGCGCCATCAGGGCTGCCATCACCGAAACGTTATGTACTCATCTGGTAGCACGAAGCCAACCCGTTTGACAACGGTCAGTATAGAAACGTTCGGCCAAAACGAAAACGTGCGATTTCCAAGATATTTTGGCGACTGTGAACGAACTGCCTTGTTGCCAACAGACCCAAGTCGCCCACAGCAGAGCTTCACGTTGTCAATTCTTCGCGTTGGCCTGTCCATTCACATCACCCACAATATTGCTCGGAGAACCCCAGCCCGCTATAATCGGTCTCTAGATTCGTAGGTCCGGACGGTTAGCTCAGTTGGTTAGAGCGCCACGTTGACATCGTGGAGGTCGCTTGTTCGAGTCAAGTACCGTCCATTTCTCAATTTGAACGACAATTTCCCGCTTTTGACAACTCTGACTATCGAAAATCTCGGCCAATTTTTCAAATGACTTGTTGGTGTTAGATTTCTTTTGAACTCCCGAGATCTTGCATGGCCATGCCTGGTTCATCGGCAAAAGGCCGCAAAACGGACTTGATACGGACATCGGAACGCCGCTGGTGGACGACACAGAATGACCGTACTGTTAAGTTCGAAATGATGGACGATGCGATAGCCGATGGGCCGCGAGATTGGGTGTCGCTGTGGAATGGATGTTGGTGCAAGATCGCGTGGATGGTCGGACTCCATAAACAGGCTTACAGCTCACGCAACCGTTCACTGTATCAATGGCCAATCTTGGTTCTGGTGCGTTCCGCAAGTCGTCGTTGTCGTAGATCGAAACCCGGTGAGCGTCGCAGATCGATTCGTCCCAGCTGACGTGTTTTGTCGAACGACTTGCTCCGCGCACCCTGCATTTCGTGAACGGCTACCAACTCCAGAGCAGATTTCTCCGTTTATCTCCACACGGCGATTTGCGCGGGGCGGTACTGGCGGATGCGCCATTCAGATGCCCGCGGCAGTTGGCTGCAGTCGAAGGATTCGTCGGACTCGACGACCATCACGCTTTGTAATGGAGCCGCTGCCAGTAGCGATTCGATCATGGCCATCAATTCTTCGCGCTGGGTTTGATACAGCCGGTAAGGTGGGCAGCAAAAGATGACCCAGGGGTCTTGAGGAAGGCTGGCGGCCGACTTGAGAAACTGGCGTACCCAAAAAAACGTGTCGGAGGTCTCAATGACGGCTGGCAAGCCCGGCTCCAAAGCGTCGAGATTTTGCTTGATTAAACGGGCAGTCGGAAAATGTCGCTCGTTGAAAAAAACCTGGGAAGCCCCCCGACTGAGCGCTTCGATCCCCACGGCCCCGGTTCCCGCGAACAAATCCAGCGCGATTTTGCCGGGAATCCAGCCACCGATCAGATTAAACATCGC
>DAOLCX010000122.1:0-6863 GCA_035327685.1 Pirellulaceae bacterium
GCCACCTTGTGGCGATTGCTTGACGTTGAGGGACAGTCCGGGATTCAGTTGACGGAATCGTTCGCGATGTGGCCTGGCGCCAGTGTCAGCGGACTGTATTTCGCCCATCCCGATAGTCGCTATTTCGCTATCAACCGCATTGGTCGCGACCAAATCGAATCCTACGCCGCGCGCAAACAGATGCCGATCCCCGATGTTGAACGCTGGTTAGCCTCCGTGCTCGGGTATTGATGAATGCGGCAACGCCGGAGCGACATTCAACTGTTGTGGTGCGTCTGAGACTGAATCACGAACTTCACGAAATCGCAAATCACAATCTGTGAGATGGGCGCCTGGCTGCGGCGACCCACCGAGGTCAGCCTGTCCCAGGCCGACACGATAGAAAAAGTTCACGCGCTTGCGCTTTGGGCTTGTATTTCCATTGTGGCAGTCGACTCCAACGGGCTGCTCAGGACCGCCGACGTTCGCGGTGGCAACACACAGAATTGATGTTGTCATCGCGTGGAGTTTGTTGGATGATACTCAGTTTCATTGTGTGCCGCGGCCAGAACGATGTACGTTCGTTTGGTCAGGGCAACGAGAATATTGCGATTTGAATTGGGAATTGAACCAGGCCTATGCGGTTAGCTTTAATCGTGTTACTCCCCTTGTTGGGAGCCTTGCTACCTGGATTGCTGATCCGAACGGGTCGCAATGCTTGTGCCATGGCGGCAGGTATTCCGACATTGCTGGCATTGGCCCTGCTTCTGACGCACATCCCGGAAATTCAAAAGGAGGTGGTTACCGCCTCATTCGCGTGGGTGCCGCAAATCGGGATGACCTTCAGTTTTCGGCTGGACGGCTTGAGTTTTCTGTTCGCCGCGCTGATCCTGTCGATTGGTTTGCTAGTCACGCTGTATGCCAGATACTATCTATCGGCCAAGGATCGGTCGGGCAACTTCTATACCTATCTGCTTCTCTTTCAAGCCGCGATGCTGGGCGTCGTCCTCAGCGAGAATCTTCTCTTGCTGGTTGTGTTTTGGGAACTGACCAGTCTGGCTTCGTTTTTGCTGATCGGATTTTGGAACGGGTTGGAGGCCGGGAGGCGCGGGGCCTTGATGGCCTTGGCCGTAACTGGGGCCGGCGGGTTGGCGCTGATTGCGGCAGTCTTAATTCTGGGGCAAGTCGCCGGCAGTTATGAGCTGTCGTCCGTATTGCACCAGCGGGAGGTCATTCAACAATCATCTTTTTATCCAAGCATTTTGATCTTGGTGTTGCTGGCTTGTTTCACAAAAAGCGCTCAGTTTCCATTTCACTTCTGGTTGCCGCGAGCCATGGCGGCTCCCACTCCGATCTCGGCCTATCTGCATTCGGCGACCATGGTCAAGGCGGGAGTGTTTTTGTTGGCAAGACTATGGCCGGTGCTATCGGGGACCGACGCCTGGTTCTATGCAGTCACGACGACTGGTTTGTTGACCATGTTATTAGGCGCTGTCGTGGCATTGATGAAGGATGATTTAAAGGCGTTGTTGGCGTATTCCACGGTCAGTCATTTAGGGATCATGACGATGCTGCTGGGGATGGGGACGCCCATCGCAGCGCTGATTGCCATGTTACATTTGCTCAACCATGCGTTGTTCAAAGCCGCTTTGTTCTTGACGGCTGGTATCGTGGATCACGAAACGGGCGTCCGCGATATTCGGCATCTGGGAGGATTGTGGCGGTGGATGCCCTGGACGGGTGTGATTGCACTGTTGGCCATGGCCGCCAATGCCGGGCTCCCACCGCTGGGTGGATTTATCTCCAAAGAGATGATCCTTGAGCAAGCTTTGGAGACGGGATATGCCGGCCATCCCTGGCTGGTCGCAGTCGTGGTCGGCATCGCGGCTTCGTTTTCGATTGCATATTCATTTCGATTTTTTTGCGGTGTGTTCCTGGGGCGCGCAAAGGAGGGAGCCCATGAGGCAGAGGTCGGAGGGACATCCGGCGCTCATTCTCATCCGCACGATCCGCACTGGGGATTGTTGTTGCCACCGCTGGTGTTAGCGGCGGCGGCGCTGGCGGTTGGGCTGTGGCCCGGCGAATTGGCCGAGCCCTTGGTGGCCTGGGCGGCGTCGGCCGTGAGGGGCGATCAGCCCTTGACCGAGTCAGTCCATTTGAAACTGTGGCACGGTGTATCACCTGCTTTGTATTTTTCTGCCGGCGCAATCGGCGTCGGTGTATTACTGTTCGCGATGGCGTCAGGAGTGCGAGTCGTTGTAGGCTTGTTCGCTCGGTGGGACCTGGCTTCCTGTTTCGATAAATCGTTGACCTGGGCTGTACGCGGTGCGACCTGGTTGACCGCCGCGCTCCACAATGGATCGTTGCAGCGGTATGTACTGATTACCTTGATCGGATTTTTGTGCATGGGGGGTGCGGCCTATGCCAGTGCGCCCTATGAAGTGGGGACTCGCCCATTGTTACCGGCTGTTCCGCCCGCTATCGTCGGTTGGGTGTTGGTGATCGGAGTCTGCTTGGCGACGATTTTGTTTTATCGGCAACGGTTAACGTCGCTGATCACGGTCAATGTCATCGGCTTAATCGCCTCGATTGCATTTATCTATTTGTCGGCACCGGACCTGGCCTTGACACAGATAGCAGTCGAAGTCGTCACTTTGATCCTGATTCTGTTGGCCATGTATTTTCTGCCCAAAGAGTCTCCGCGCGAGTCGTCGACGTGGCGGTTAGTGCGGGACGGAGTAGTAGCAGTTGTATTTGGCGCCTCCTTGGGTTGGTTGGCCTGGTCGGTGATGACCAGCAATTTTGAGACGATTGCAGACCACTATATCCGCGAGTCAAAGCCGGCTGGCGGTGGAGCCAACGTGGTCAACGTGATTCTTGTCGATTTTCGTGGTTTCGATACGTTCAATGAGATCATGGTGCTTGGCATTGCCGCGTTAGGGATTTACGCCCTGCTGGATGGAGCGATGCATGGTCGGGCGGCGTCGCGTTTGGATACTTGGAAACCGGACCAGCCGCAGTCGCCGGATCGTCATCCGTCGCTATTGGTGGTGCCGACGCGGATCATGTTGCCCTTGGCGTTGATGGTCGGTGCCTACATTTTCTTGCGAGGCCACAATCACCCAGGCGGAGGTTTCGTCGCGGGCCTGATTGTGACCATTGCACTGATCATGCAGTACATGGTCAGCGGGTACGAATGGGCTAATGAGCGGATTTCGATCAACTACCATGCTTGGATTGGCTGGGGCATTTGGTTGGCAGCGGGAGCGGGTATCGGAGCCATGGTGATGAACTATCCCTTTTTGACCAATGCCCATCATCATTTTCACTCGGTGTGGCTGGGAGAATTTGAGCTGGCCAGCGCTTTGGTTTTTGACGCTGGGGTGTTATTGGCAGTGGTCGGTGCAGTGATGTTGGCGTTGGCCAATTTATCGCGGATGGGGCGGCGAGCTTTTAAGGCTGCCCAGCGAGCGGTTGAGCAAGGAATCACCGATGTGACTCCAAAGATTGAGATCGAAGATTAGATAGGATTGCGACATGGAATGGATCATTGCCAGCGCGATCGGGATGATCACGGCCACCGGCGTCTTTTTGCTGCTCCGCCCGCGGACGTTTCCAGTCATTTTGGGACTGGTAGTGCTGACGTATGCCGTCAACTTGTTTGTGTTTTCGATGGGGCGATTGGCGGTCGATCAACCGGCGGTTATTCGCGAGGACGCCATCGAGTACACAGACCCTCTGCCGCAAGCGCTAGTATTGACGGCGATTGTGATTTCGTTCGGCACGACAGCATTTGCCGTCGTGTTGGCCCTGCGGGCATATCTCGAAAGTGGTGACGACCATGTCGATGTGTGGCCGTCAGAGGACGATGGAGCAGAGGACGCGATATGAATCACTGGTTGATTCTGCCGATCCTGATTCCAGCCGTCACGGCCCCGCTGTTGATGATCACAGCCCGCTTTGACATGTTGCTGTCGCGAGTATTTTGTGTAGGTGCGAACGTTGCTCAGGTCATCGTGGCGCTGATTCTGGTGCAGGCATTGTCCGTCAGCGGTCCGGATACATACGACCTGGGGGGCTGGGTCGCTCCGTACGGAATTGAGTTGACGGCCGATTTGTGGACGGCGATGTTTCTGTTGTTGGCAGCCGTATTGGGCGTGGTTGTGTCGATTGCGGCCATGGATGGCGAGGACGAACGTGGACGCTATTTTCATGCGTTATTTTTGTTCCAGATGATGGGGATTAACGGCGCCTTTTTAACAGGTGATCTGTTTAATTTGTTTGTGTTTTTTGAAGTCATGTTGTTGGCTTCTTATGGTTTAATGGTGCATGGCGGTGGAACGGGAAGATTGCGGGCTGGTGTCCAGTTTGTGGTGATCAATCTGGTTGGATCGACGCTGTTCCTGATTGGTGTCAGTCTGGTGTATGGGGCCTGTGGGTCACTGAATTTGCAGGACGTGGCGGCTCGCGCGGCCGCGATTCCGCTGGGCAATCAAAACGCGATGTTGACAGGAATCGCTTTGATGATTGGAGTATTTGCCGTTAAATCAGCCGTGGTTCCGTTCCATGTGTGGTTGCCCGCCACCTATCGTGAAGGTCCGCCGATTGTAACCGCGTTGTTTTCGGTGACGTCGAAAGTCGGCGTGTATGCGATCCTTCGCTTGGGGTTGGCGCTGGAGATGTGGGATGTCGAATCGCCGTTCCATGTCATCGCCTGGTGGATGATGCCGCTGGCGCTGGCGACTTCCATCATTGGTGGTTTGGGCGCGCTGGGGTCAAAACGGCTCGGAGAAATGGCTGGATATGCCGTGATTGCTTCGATGGGGACGATCCTGATCGGAGTCGCCGTGGCGACGCGGGAAGCTTTGGTCGCGGCCCATTATTATTTATTGCATTCGACGTTGGCCGGGGCGGGTTTATTTTTGATCGTCGCGCTAGTCCAGGAGAATCGAGGGCAAGCACGGGACGCGATTCGACCGGCAGCCTGGAAGCGTCGGTCGGGATTGATCGGCAGCGGTTATTTCTGTGCTGCAGTCGCGATGGTCGGGTTGCCCCCGTTATCCGGGTTCATTGGCAAGATTCTGTTGTTGAGTTCTCTTAGCGATTCACCGTGGTGGCTTTGGAGTTGGAGCGTTGTATTGGGAACATCGTTGCTGATGTTAGTGGGGATGACCCGGTCGGGGATCATTGTTTTCTGGTCAAGCGAATCCACCGAGGCCAGTCCACGTCGTGGGCCGCGTGGCGTTTTGACCTTGGTTGCGGTTGGGTGCCTGGCTGCCATCCTGATCGCGATGACGATCAGCGCGGCTGCATTCCTGCAATTCCTCGACCAGGCAATCGGACATTTATTGAAGTTGGCGAGCTGAATCGATGACAACTCGGGACTTGGCTGAATTGCGACAAGAATACGCCGACCAGGAGTGGGACGTCGAGATTGCTGACGCATCGCCGTTTAAGCAGTTCGATACCTGGTTCCAGCAGGCCCAACAGGCGGAACTGCTAGAGCCCAACGCCATGGTGTTGGCGACGGTCTCTTCCGAGAATCGGCCGACGCAACGGACGGTGCTATTGAAATACTTCGACAATCAGGGTTTTGTGTTTTTCACGAACTATAACAGTCGTAAATCGAAGCAGATATCCGACAATCCCCGTGTGTCCTTGTTGTTTCTCTGGTTACCTTTGCACCGTCAAGTGGAGATTAGTGGTGCCGTGCAGCGCGTGAGCATGTTGGAGTCCGTACAATACTTTGCGCGGAGACCGCGCGACAGCCAACTTGGAGCATGGGTTTCCGAACAGAGCGCGGTGGTGTCGTCGCGAAGCCTGTTGATGGCCAAGTTTGAGGAAATTCGCCGCAAGTTTGCGGAGGGTGAGGTTCCGCTCCCGTCGTTTTGGGGTGGGTATCGGGTCGTTCCGGACCGATTCGAGTTTTGGCAAGGTCGCGCGTCTCGACTCCATGACCGCATTGAATATGTGCCGATGCCTAACAACGAGTGGCAACGTCACAGACTGTCGCCGTAGTTGAAAGTCTAGTGGTGGAAGATCGAAAAATGGATTCTGTTCAACAAACCAAACGACCGCGCTTTCTGCGGCGCTGGATTCCGCACCCGATTCTGACGATCGTCTTGTTCGTCCTGTGGCTGGCCTTGACCAACCAGCCTCAGTTCAGCAGCGTGCTGATCGGATTTGCGTTGGCGGCGATGATTCCCGTGATCACGCGTCAGATTTGGTTCAATTCGCCAAAGCTCGCGCGTTATGGCGGTGTGTTCATGTACATCGTCATTGTGTTGGCCGACGTGATTGCCGCCAACATTCAGGTAGCCTGGCTGATTGTGATTCGGCCCCGCGGTTCTTTGCGCAGCCGATGGTTCACCGTGCCCTTGGATGTGACTTCCGATGAAGCCATTGCGGCGTTGGCTGCCACGATCACTTTGACACCAGGCACTGTCAGTTGCGACCTGTCCAGTGACCGTCGGTCGATGCTCGTCCACGGATTGGATGTAGCTGAAGTGGCACCCTTGGTGACGCACATCAAGAAACGTTATGAGGCACGATTAAAAGCGATTTTCCCATGTTAAGCACGGCACTGTTGATTGGATTCCTGGCATTGTCGGCGGCGATCGTCATGAACTTGTGGCGATTGTTGGTGGGACCGACGACCATGGATCGAGTCTTGGCAGCGGACACGATGGTGATAAACGCGATCGCCTTGATCATCTTGTATGGCATGCAGCAACAGACTAACGCCTATTTCGAATCGGCGCTGTTGTTTGCCATGTTTGGTTTTACTTCGACGGTGGCCTATTGTCGTTTTGTGTTGCGTGGAGATATTATCGAGTAACATATGGAATTCTACGAAGAACTGGTCATTTCGGTGTGTGTTTTGA
>DAOLCX010000123.1:0-6863 GCA_035327685.1 Pirellulaceae bacterium
AATCGTCGATTCGTCGTTCGCGCACTTCGTCAGTCTGGAAACAAACGCCGGCGACGATACCGTGATTTTGGAACAATCGAGATTTGCGGGCGGCATCCATACGTCGCTGGGTAGTGGAAATGATGCACTCCTGTGGCGCGGTGAAAATCAAGTGACGGGCCAAGCCATCGCCCGCGGCGAGCGAGGTAATGATGTCGTGCATGTCGAGTCAGGAGGGACAGTCCCCACCGCCTTGACGTTTGACGGCGGGCGCGGCAGCAATTCGACCAATGTGTTCCCCTTGTCATTGGGTGACATCCAGCGATCGATCGTCGCGTTTCAAACGACATCCACCGATGATGGCGTGAACGGCCTGCTGGCCGATCCAGCAAAGGGGATTAATCCCCGCCAAGAGGCGGTTCGAACCTTGGTCAGCTCGCTACCTCCTGTCCCGCCCATGATACTGCGTGCTGAGTTGGCAAGTGGTCAAACGGTTGTGTCTGGCGGATTGCAGCTTACCGGTTTGTCATCGATCACCATTTCAGGTACCACCCGACCCGGAGCCACGATTGACGTGGCGCGAGATGGAGACAACGTATTTGATGATGGTCAGACTCAGGCTGACGAAAACGGCGGTTTTGTCATCACGGTCCACGGGCTGGTTGGTTCCCTGGAAAATGGTATCAACTCCATCGTGGTGCGCGCAACCGATCAACTTGACCGGCAGTTGACCGAGACCTTTAATGTGTATCAAGCAGTCGGCACAGTCGTTCGTTTCAACAGCTCGCTGGGACCGATCGATTTCGAGTTGATGGATGACGCGGCTCCGTTGACGGTCGCGAATTTCTTGAATTATCAAGACCGATATGTCGATTCCATTGTCCACCGGTCGGCGAAGAGTGGCGGCGACGACTTCGTCATTCAAGGAGGCGGTTTCAGACTGACTTCGAATACCGATCTGGCTGTGATCGCCACCGATGCACCGGTGACCAGTGAAGCCAGCCTGGACCGGTCGAATGTTCGGGGCACGCTGTCGATGGCGCTGCAGGGCGGCAACCCCGACAGCGGCACCAGCCAATGGTTTATCAACATGGCCGACAATGCATTCCTCGACGCGCAGTCATTTACCGTCTTTGGCCGCGTGATTGGGAACGGGATGCAAGTCGCTGATCAAATTCATGCGTTGAACCGGTTCCAAATGGCGGACCTATTGGGCCAGGCGGCGTTGACGGAGGTTCCTTTACGGAATTATCTTGAATTTACGGGCGTAATCCCCGGTGCGGTTTCGACCACGGTAGGATCACTGGTCGTTACTGGAATCGGAACTTCGTTCACTACCGAAATCCCTGCGGACCGTTTAATTCGAATTGGGACGGATGTGTATTTTGTGGCGGATGTTATCTCCGATACGGAACTGGGAATTGCGACGCCAGCTACCCGCACGGTGAATAATGTGTCCGCATTTATCAGCCGTGTCCCGAATCGTTCGCAGTACGTCGTGATGCTTGAGATTTCCGAATTGGATTTCCCACGCTGATCTGTTACAGCTCGATCATGGAAGGAAACTGAAGACAGTGGAACTCGATCCGGGCACGTTATCGGCGGGCCGAGCCTATCAATGGATGATCTCGATTATCACGCCGCGCCCCATCGCTTGGGTGACGACCGTGTCACCTGACGGAATCGTGAACGCCGCGCCGTTCAGCTATTTTACTGGGGTTGGCTCCCAGCCTCCTACATTGATGTTTTCCGTCGTCAACAAACCGGACGGAACAAAGAAGGACACGCTGCGAAACATTGAATCCACTGGCGAGTTTGTGGTCAATGTCGTGCCGCATGAACTGGGTCAACTGATGTTTGAGACGTCCCATGAATTCCCGTATGGAGTCAGTGAACTGGAACGTGTCGGTCTGGCCACCATCCCGAGTCACCGAGTCCGTCCGCCAGGCATCGCACAGTCTCCAGTCCAGTTGGAATGCCGCACGTTGCAAATCGTTTGTATTGGGGATGGAGCTTTAGCCGCGCATGCCGTGTTCGGCGAAATTACCTGGATGCGGATTGAAGATCGGCTCCTGAACGAAGCAGGGGAGATTGATTCCGAGCGGTTGGACACGATCGGTCGGATGGGAGGCCGAACCTACACTCGCACTCGCGACCGGTTCAAACTTACCTGATGCCGCGATTCTCATGGTCTCATTGCAACCGTTCACGCAATGTAAGGTGCGTGGAGCAAGTCGATCGACAATCCACGTTAGCTTGGACGAAATGATCGGCGACACTCACAGGGATTCGACCTGCAACAAGGCGACTTGCGGAACGCACCAGAACCAGGCTTGCCAACAATACCGTGAACGGTTACGTCCAATTCAAGTCTGCGGCGCAAACTAATGGCCCCTTGCGCACTGTTCGCGGCGTTGTAGAGCATGGGTCCTCAATGGTCTTCTGCATCCGCCGATGGTGGGCCTGCCCAGGGTTCAGGACAATTGAGGACAATTTGTTCTACAATGTCACCGAATTTCGGTATGATGGTGGCGACACAATTGATTTCTGACAGACTCGCGAACATGGACCAACGCATTTTTTTTCAACAGTGGCAGCGCGTTGTGGAACAGCGGCGACAAGAGCACGCGACAACTCAAGTGTGGATGGCAGACTGGCTGAAGGTGTTCCGCGATTGGCCATCCGCTGCCCTCGGCCCGGCTCCAATCTGGATTCCTGATGACGATGCGCGCCACTGCAGCAACCTTGCCCGCTGGATGAGCGACTTGGGGTTCGCCGAATTCGGGGAGTTCCACCGTTGGTCGGTCACGCATCGAACAGAATTCTGGCAGCAGGCAATTGCCAGGCTGGGGATTGTGTTCGAACATCCGCCCACCGAGATGATGGACGTTCGTTCGGGGCCTCAACTGGCCCAGTGGTTGCCCGGTGCCCGTTTGAATATTGCAGCCAGTTGTTTTCAAGGACCCGGCGAACGCGATGCCGTTCTCTTCGGTCGAGCGGATGGGGCCATTGAGCGCTGGACGCTGAGCGAGTTGGAGCGACGCGTGAAACAGATTGCCGCATCGATCCGATCGTTTGGTTTTCCGTCCGGCGCCCCATTGGCAGTGGTCTTGCCGATGACCGCCGACGCGGTGGCCATTTACCTGGGCATTGTTTGGTCAGGTTGTACTGTCGTTTCCATTGCCGACAGTTTTGCCGTTTCCGAGATTGGTAATCGCTTGCGGATAGCCGGCGCACGGGGAGTTTTCACCTACGATGAACAATGGCGCGGCGGCAAACGGCTGACGCTGTACGAACGCGTCCGCGCGGCGACCGAGTTGCCGCTGGTGGTATTGCCGTACGGGGATCAGTGCTCCGTGCAGATCACCGCACGTGACCAACACTGGAACGATTTTTTGGACGCGGGTCGTGGCGGCGACGAATCGCTGCACCTAGCCGATGTCGATGACGCAATCAACATCCTGTTCTCGTCCGGAACCACAGGAGATCCCAAGGCCATTCCTTGGAGCCACAGCACACCGATCCGCTCGGCCGTCGACGGATTTTGTCATCAGGATATACGCTCCGGGCAGGTGTGTGCTTGGCCGACTAATCTGGGTTGGATGATGGGACCCTGGTTGATTTTTGCCAGCCTGATCAATCGAGGGACCATTGCCGTTTTCGAGGACGCTCCGACCACCGCCGGCTTCGGCCGATTCGTTCAAGATGCGCGGGTCAATATGCTGGGTGTGGTTCCGACCATCGTCAAAGCCTGGCGGGCTTCCGGCTTGATGGAACCTTTCGATTGGAGCGCGATCCATCTCTTCAGTTCAACAGGCGAGAGTTCACAGCGCGACGATATGGTTTATTTGTCTGCATTGGCCCACAATCGGCCGATTATCGAGTATTGCGGGGGGACCGAAATCGGCGGCGGCTACATCACGTCCACAGTGGTCCAGCCGAATGTCCCCAGCGCTTTTTCGACTCCTGCCGTGGGTTTGGATTTTGTGATCTTGGATGAGTCCCAACAACGAGCGGATGAGGGCGAATTGTTCATCGTTCCGCCATCGATTGGACTTTCGTCGCGACTGCTCAACCGCGATCATTTTGAGACGTATTACGCTGAGACACCCGCAGGATCGTCCCTCCCTCCATTGCGTCGGCATGGCGACCATTTTCGTCGATTGCCGGGCCCATGTTATGTCGCCGGCGGTCGCGTGGACGACACCATGAATCTGGGAGGGATCAAGATCAGCTCAGCGGAACTTGAACGTGTCCTCAATCAAGTTGCAGGAATTCGTGAAACGGCTGCTGTGGCAGTCAGCGTTTCCGGAGGTCCTGAAGAGTTGGTCGTCTTCGCCGTCGCCGAGTCGCCACTCGACGAGCAGCAGACGATGGCAGAAATGAATCGGCTGTTGAAAGAAAAGTTAAACCCACTCTTCCGGGCTCGACAGGTCGTCATCGTCGACGCCTTACCGCGGACCGCCAGCAACAAAGTCATGCGCCGCCTGCTGCGCGATCAATTGCTGAGCCGAGAACCGGAGCGATTCCTTTGAGTATTTATTAATCGCAGCAATAATCAATGACGCTCTGATCTGCTGAAGCGACCACCATCAGTAACCGTTCGCAATCCATCGCGTGACACTGCGTCTATGCCGCTGGACGCGTCAAACCAGTAGCGGATTGAAAGCACTTCCTTTTTTGGTGATGTAAATAGATCATTGAATGGAAAGATAATCTGATGTTGGTCTTTTACACCTGAGGTTTGCTGATGACATGTGTTACTCCTATGAGGTCTCGTCAAGTCCACGCCATGCGCACATTCAACGTTCTGATGTACGACCCCCTGGAGCGTGGATCGTTGCTGGCCGGTTTGCCAACCTTGATCGACGTCGTCCTTGGGGCAGGTGATTCATTTCCATCGCACATTACAAATGTCAACAACACTGTTTTCTTTGTGGCCAACGCCGGGGCGAGCGGCAACGAACTGTGGGTCTTGTCCAATCCGAACAGCGTTACGACGCCGGAATCGATGGTTTCAGGCGGCGAACGGACGGGCTCCCCACTGGCGTTTGTGCGGCTAAATCCAGTCTCCGACGAGCCGGTTTATGGTTGGCTGGGGCGCGATAACGAATTGGGGCGTCCATCCACGGCCTCTTGGAATACGCACCTGAATCGAGATGTCTCTCATCGTGATCGCGTTGCCGAGAGCCTATCGCACCCAACGGAGTTCTCCAGGGTTCTCGGGCCAGTCACGACTAGAGCACGCGCTGGCTGGTTGGTTCCGAAGGATCGGGAGATGACTGAGCACTCGTTGTTGGAGTTGTTCGATACTGCCTTGGCCAGCGTATTTGAACAGGAGTAATCGGTTTGCCTCGGTGGGCAGGGACATTACTGAGCAGTCGTGCGGAGACCATCGGGACTGCCGGAGATGTGTCGATCGGAGCTGAGTGGCCAACTGGCCGCCTGATAGCCCCGTTCGCGCAGCCAGTTTCGCAACCGGTTGTATTCGCCAAAGCTGTCGGGATAGACCCAGACTGATACCGTTGTTTTCGCCGGAGTATAGCGCGAGAGATGCCATTGAAAACGCGAGTTCGGTTGAAGTGCCTGATCGAGCAACTCGCCCAGACCAGGACGCGTCGGCACGATCCGAAAATGATCTAACCGAACCAGTGTTTGCGTTACCGTGACTTGTTGGGCCGGGCGTTGAATCGTCTCTGCCACCAACTCATAGTGCAATCGGAAATCGTCCACCGGTCCAACCACCTCCTGTGTCCGCGGCATTTTCGAGAGTTTTTCCGCTTTGACTTTCCATTCGCCGCGCATCCGTTGAACCAGTTCGTCTAGTGGAACAAAAACCAACCGTCCTTGTTCCAGTCGGAAATGAACTTCTTCCGAGAAAACCGTTTTGGCGATGGGGGTTGGAAAATGTTCGATGATTTCATGGTGGGTCACGATTTCGGATTCAACTAAAGATGCTTGCCGTTCGAGCGACTCCCACTGCGACTGATAGTCGGCCAATTCCGCCTGCCAAGCGACCGATTGGCGGATCTGCTCGTCATGTTCTGCCAGTCTTTCGTTCAACATTCGGCGGGCGAATTCGAGGTCCACCAGCCGCTCATGTCGAATGGAATTCAACGCGGAACTTCGGGCCTGTTCGGCGGCGATGTCGCGCTGCAAGACCTCGATCTCGGCTTCCGCTGAGAGCGCTTCGATCGTGACCTGTTGTTGTTGTTGAAGCAGTTGTTCCAATTCTTGCGGCGGTTCAGGGTCAGCTCGCTGGAGGAGGATCATCGATTTGGCCTGAGTGCCGACAACGGCAACCAGGATGATCAACACGCCAACCAGGTTGGCGATAATATCTAAAAACGAATCTTCGCCGGACCCGAGTGTGTGGGTGCTCCGTCGTTTCATGGACGGTCTCCCACGAATTCCAAACCGCTATCGCGCAGGTAGGCAGCCAACCGCTGGGCCGTCGGATGGGCTTCGCCGACCACGGTGACGCGAAGCTCAGGACGCCAATGGCCATCAGGAGGTGGCGGACCCCAACTTTGGATTAAGGTGTTGACGTATGAAACCAGCGGCTCAACTGCCTGATGCACGTCCCCCTCGAAATCAATACGTGTAGGCTCGATCACGACCGACCTGCCGCCGCTGACAACGATATGGTCGGCGGCACAGATCACGCGAACGGGGCGACGGTAGTTGACACCTTGAGCGCTGGGGATGGCCCAGTTAGAACCCCGCTGTTTGGCCAATGATTCCATGCCCCCCGAGGCAAATGAAGCATTCCCAGATTCTGGGGTGGCCGTCGGGGATGAATGCGGTCCCGTGGCGGATTCCTGCGTGTGATGGTTTTTCTGATCCCTGCCTTGGCGGTCGGATGCATCAAGCTCGTTTTGCGC
>DAOLCX010000124.1:0-6860 GCA_035327685.1 Pirellulaceae bacterium
GGCCTGACAAGTCAATTACCGTTCGCGCCAGGCTCTCGTCCAACGGTGCATACGCCGAACCAAATCGTTCGATTCCGACACGCGCACCTAATGCGCGATCCAGAGCATGGCCAAGTGCCAACGCACAGTCTTCGACTGTATGGTGGTCGTCCACATGCAAGTCGCCCTGGCAGTTTAGTTCGATATCGATCCGACTGTGGCAGCTCAACGACGTCAACAAATGGTCGAGGAATCCCAGGCCGGTCGCAATGTCTGCCTTTCCTGTTCCGTCGAGATTGACCTCCAGACGAATCGATGTTTCCCGCGTCGTCCGCTCGTATTCGGCAACTCGCTGATTCACGTTGGCAGGCACCGACTGAACCGGGAGCTGGTTTACGAATTGAGACAGCTTTGACGTGGGCGTATCCGTGGCACCTGCCATTGCCATGCGAAGTTGCTCCAGATCGCGGTCGGTTGCTGGACAGGTAATGCGCAACCAATCGGAGGTCATTCCAAACTGGTCGCCAAACCACCGGACCGCAATGCCCCGTTCGCCCAATGCGCGCCAAATCTGCTCGGCCCGAGGCCAGCGGGCAAGCACAAAATTGGCTTGCGATTCGATGGCTTCGCCACCACAGGCGCGGATGTCGGCCGTCAATTGTTGTCGCCGCCAGCGAGTGGCATCCACATTCTGCTGCATCTTCTGGCCACCGCGCTCGAGCGCCGCTTCGGCCAGTGCTAATGAAGGCCCGCTGACTGGAAATGGGCCGCTGAACTGCTGCAATTGCGCCGCCATGTCCGGGGTCGGAGCAATCAGATAACCGACGCGAAGCCCCGCCAGTCCCCAGGCCTTGGAAAATGTCCGCACCATGATGACGCCGGGTAACTCGGCTAAATCGGCAGTCGGATCGTCGTCGGCAAATTCAACATACGCCAAATCAACCAATGCCCAAGCCCCTTGTTCGTGAGCTGCGCGCACCATTGCCTGCTGCTGGCGGATGGGAATCACCTGGCCGGTCGGGTTGTTGGGCGAGACGAGCACGACCAAACCTGTCTGCTCGCTGATAGAATTCAGAAAGCTCTCGGTCGGAAATTCACCCTGCCGCCACTCGATTTCCTTGAGTTGGCCTCCTGAATTATGGCAATAGACGCCCACCATTTGAAAGCTGGGAGTGTGCGTTAACACTTCGCGGCGCGTTCCCCGCAGCGCCCAACGCATGACTCGGTCGATCCCCTCGTCGCCACCGGCTGTGATGACGATGCGCTGTGGATCTACCTGGAGGTAAGTTCCCAATCGTTGTCGCAACGAACTGAAATCCGGGTAACGGCTAACCATTGAAGGATCGAACTCGTTGGAAGTGGCCGCTACCGACGGCGATGACTCGTTGGCATTCAGCCGCAGAGTGATCGGTTGTTTGGTTTGGGGGGGCTTATAAGGCTTCATTGGGGCGGCCTCAAGGAACTATTTTTTCTGGGCGCGTCGTCACGATATCGCAAGCGCCGGCTGCTTTGAGCTGAGGAATCACACGAGCCAAAACCGACCGTGGCACAGCGGCCCGAATCGCATACCAGCCGTCCTCGCTCAACGATGAAATCGTCGGTTGTTTCATGCTCGGCAAGCAGGCCAATACTTGTCGTAGTTTATCCTGAGCTACGTTCAAATCCAACATCACGCGGCCGCGAGCTTCCAGCACCGATTTCAAGATCATGGCTAGGTCGGCGGCTCGTTGAGCCAACTGAGGCTGCGCCCAGCATTGGCGACTGGCGTATAACCGCGTCGTGGACTTCATGATTTCGTCCAGAATCGTCAATCCGTTAGCCCGCAAGGTGGCACCCGTGGCCGTGTTGTCGATAATCACATCGGCGTCTTCCGGTGGAAAGACTTCGGTGGCCCCGTACGTCGTGACCACGGTCGCATCGATCCCACGAGACTCAATCCACTGTTCCGCCAGCCGCGTATATTCGGTGGCAATCACCAAAGGACGTCGAGGCAAGTTCCCTTGTTCTAAGATCGAAGTTGGGGCGGCAGCTACCAACCGGACGGGATTTAAACCAGTGTCGAGCAACTCCACCAACTCGGCTTGCGATTCTACGACCCAATCGCAGCCGGCAAACCCGATATCTCGCGAACCGGCCTGCAACATACTGATCACATTGCGTGGCTTGAGGATCTTGGCATTCACCTGATCTAACGAGATCGTGGGGCGATAGTCTCGTTCGCTGACGCGGACATCGATCCCCGCATCGCCAAGCACGCGTATAACGTCTTCATACATGCGTCCTTTGGGGAGCGCCAGTCTTAAAGTTTCAGGGTCACTAGTCGGTGACATTGTGTGAGTTTCCCTTCAGCCCGCCAAACAATGGACATTTCTGGATGGTGTCTCGGTTGTTGACCGCTTCCAGTTGTCGGACATCAACAAAAAAACGCTGGCCGCAAGCGGCCAGCGTTTTCATTTTCCAATCAATCGCAGCTAGACCCCTCGCGTCAACGCCAATGAAAATGGTGATGGTGATGATGTAACGGGTTTGGCATTGCGAACCTCATGCCCACATTATGCCCAGGCAATTGTGACTTGTCAACTGATGCGATTGCAACAGTCCACCTTGCTTGTGGACTGGGGAAAGGTCGCTGATTCTTGTTCCTTCGCCCCCGCATTGAGTTGGGCGTTTATCGATTGTCTTGAGGACGGAGATGGGTCGCAACTCATTATGGGGGAGCGAGTTAGGGAGCGGGGGCGAACCCTCAATCGCTTCTCCACGCGCACCAATACTCACGGTGGGAACTACTATCTGCCCGATTTGCCAGGCATTGCAACCAGGGCAAATATGACTGCTCCAAAGGCAACACCCACTGCACAAACGGCCACAAACGGACCGGGAGATGGGATATGATTCAATCCGGAATGGAGTTGCATGCCAAATACGGTTGCCAACGTTGCTAGTGGAAAGAAAAACGCAGCCAACAAGTTGAGCCGATGCGCCGATTGGGCCATACGGCGACTGTGTTCGGACTGTTCTTCTGCCCGTCGAATTTGCGCCATCCGGGCTCCTGCATCAATGGCTTCCGACAGTAGTTCCGCCGACCGGGCAATGTCATAGGCCTGGTCGCGAAAGTTGATCAATTCGCGCGCATCCGGAACCTGTTTTCGCGCCTCGTCCAACGTTGCGTGCAGATTAGAGGCCGAACGGCGAAGCGGCAGGGTTTGCTCGACGAGCGAAAAATAATCGTCGGCGGAGCGGGCGTGGTCTTCCCGAGCGTCAATCTGCTCAATCGCCTGCTCAAAGTCATCGAGATGTTTTTGGAGACCTGCCAGTCCACCGCCGTGAACATTGGTCAGCCACGTCCCATCAGGCTTTCGGTAAAACAAGCGAGCTTGCCTGGACTTCGTCCCCAGCGCAGGCGGTTCATGCAACACCAACAACAGATGACCGTTCTCAAACATCGCCCGTTGTCGGCCTGGCCGATCACCCAGTCGCCGGTGAAAATAGTCTGGGATTTCCCAAACCGAGGGGATCAGTTTCGATTTTGCGATCTGTTTATCAGGCACGATAAGACTCCTGGTGCACGTATTGATGGACCATGTTCCATATCGTATCAGGAGAGCGGCGGGTCATGTTCGGCAGGCTTGATCGTCTGTTCATTCAAGTTAGGATTCGCTGCCAGTTGGAAAAACTTGGATAAATTTATTGAACCGACATGCTCGTGACGGGTCTAATCCTGGGGAGTGGTCAAACCGCGTAGTTTGGGCCCATGGGTGCAGTGTTTTTCACCGAATCCTGCCATTGACCCCCCAAGTCGAACGGTTAAACTGAACAACACATCGGGGCGTAGCTCAGCCTGGCTAGAGCGCTACGTTCGGGACGTAGAGGTCGCAAGTTCAAATCTTGTCGCCCCGACTTTAAAAAACAGCTTCGATATCGTCGATTGCAACTCGTTGTTTGCATGGGACTTAAGCAACATCGGGGTCGGTTCACAAAGTTCAGTCTGACCGTTGCAAAACTTCCACAGTTGCATAACTTCTTTGATGGCAGAGGTTTGAGTAGTTCAATTAGTCCCGTCACCTCCCTCGCGGCTTGCGGTCACTTTTCAGCCGCGCCAGCAGAATCGTCCCGAGCACTATCATTCCGGCAGCCAGTCCGAACCTGAAGTCTGGCAAGTCGACGGTCCACCGACTGCGGGGCTCGACATGAATTTAACCGACCTGTTCGCCACCATGTCGGCAATGCCTTCGATGATCTCAAGCACGGCGGCGGACCAGCTGATTCCTGTCGCTCAACCGCCGAGGGAGTCCTTCACCAAATGATCGCCATCATGTTCAATCGCCTTCAACAATGGTACAATGCCTTGCGGCAGACTAAATGAAGGGCAAACTGGCTCCGCCAGAGGGCACGTTAATGAGTAAGCCGACGAGCCGATTTGTTTCGGCTCGTCGGCTTTTTTTGTGGGAATACGAATCGCAGCAAGATCAAAGGGAGTCGACATGAAGGGCTTTGTAGATAACATCGAAAGTACCGCCATCGCAAATGAAGCGTTTCGAAGGGTGCTGTACACCGCCAAGAACTGCCAGCTTGTCGTCATGGCCTTAAAGCCCGGCGAGGAGATTGGCGCAGAGGTCCACACGCTCGACCAGTTCTTTCGCGTCGAGGAAGGATCGGGCGATGCCGTTCTAGATGGGGTGCGAACGGCGATTAGCGCGGGGTTCGCAGTGATCGTCCCCGCAGGGGTGAATCACAATATCATCAACACCGGCAGCGTGTCGCTCAAGCTCTACACGCTTTATGCCCCTCCGAATCATCGTGACGCAGTCGTGCATCAGACTCGTCAAGATGCGGAGGTTGATGATGAAAAGTTCGATGGCAAGACGACGGAAGCGTGAATCGACAGGCCGTATATTCCCGAGTCCCTGTCATTGACGATATCCCATGACTGATGCAATGACCTGGTTTGCAATGCATGGTATCGGCAAGGTCGGCCTACTGGAGAAGCCTATCCCGCGGGCTGGCTCGAACGATGCGATTATCCCTACGACAGCTGCGCTGATTTGCACGTCCCATGGCTTTGTCGCGAACGGCATGCTGCGAGGTGAACATCCCCAGGTCGATATTGAGTCGATCCTCGAAGCTCCTCCCGCCGAACGACCATTTTTGTTGGACGTTCGCTCACCGCAGGAATTTGCTTCCGACCATATTTCCGGAGCGGTGAAAGTTCCGGTGGATGATTTGCGGTCGCGCCTTAAAGAACTGCCCAGCGACCGGAAGATTGACGCCTACTGCAAAGTCGGACAGCGCGGCTACTTGGCCACACGAATTCTGCTGCAAACGGGTTACCCTGCTGCGAATGTGGGTGGCGGCTATACGACCTATAAACTATTTCATCCAAGCACTAATAGTGAGCTGACAGATCGGGCGACGAAAAATGTCTGAGAGGACGAAGATCGATATCGCCCTCTTGTTGCCGACCATTCCGGATGCTCGAGATGCGTGCGTACTGCGACTTCGCAACTTGCTGAGAGCGAAAGAAGGTATTGAGACCGCACACCTTCTCAGTGGGAGCGATACGAGGGCCGCGCAAATCTGTATCCATTTTGATCCTGCTCGATTCTCTGTCGGTGAAGTTCGGGACTTGGCTCGACGAGCCGGATTGGAGCTCGAACAGCAGTTTGGGCACCTTCTGCTCAAGGCTGAACCGATGCACGCGCGCCAGGCGCGCACGGTCGAGTTGCGAGCGAGTCAAATCGCTGGAGTGCTTGATGCCGCCGCGGCTCCAACTGGCGTACTACGAATTGAGTTTGATTTCAATCTGACCACTGAGGAAGCACTCCTGGCTGGTGTGCAAAAGCTCGGCCTGCGAATCATCGAAGTGCAGAAGCACCGGACGTTGGCTGAACCCACCGAAGTCACAAGCAAGCCAATAGGCAAAGAACGCGAACGGAAGCCTGGCGGACTACTTGGCGAGCGGACGGAGCTGTATTTTGCTGTACTCTGCGGCGGATTTCTTGTGGTCGCATGGCTGCTGTCGACTTTCTCTCACCTCCCGTCGTGGATACCCTTGAGCCTGTATGTAGTCGCATACTTCTTTGGCGGCTCTTACACCTTTCGCGAAGCGTTTCAGAGTATCCGCAGCGGACGTTTTGAAATCGACTTTCTGATGCTTGTGGCAGCAACGGGTGCAGCCAGTCTGGGTGAGTGGGCTGAAGGAGCTTTGCTCCTGTTTCTCTTCAGCCTGGGGCATGCGCTTGAACATTATGCGATGGGCCGCGCAAAACGCGCGATCGAATCGCTCGCGGAACTTGCCCCCGAGACTGCGTTGGTCCGTCGTTTCGGCAACACCGAAGAAGTACCGGTGGCGGAGCTCCGTCCAGGGGATGTCGTGATCGTCAAGCCGAATGAGCGGATTGCGGCGGATGGCTTTGTGATTCACGGAGAGGGGAGCGTGAATCAGGCTCCGATCACTGGCGAAAGCGTTCCCGTTGATAAGATGCCGGTTGAGAATCTGCAGGAAGCGGCTGCAAATCCCGATCGACTCGCACCACAATATCGTGCCTTTGCTGGCACTATCAACGGCAGCGGCGCGCTACAGATTCAGGTCACCAAACTTGCGAGTGACTCCACGTTGGCCCGCGTCGTGCAGATGGTGAGCGAGGCCGAGACGCAGAAATCGCCCACACAGCGCTTCGCTGACAAATTCGAGCGCTACTTCGTTCCCGCCGTGCTGGCATGTGTCGTCCTTCTGTTATTCGCATGGGCAGTCATTGATGAATCGTTCAGTACGTCTTTTTATCGTGCAATGGCGGTCTTGGTGGCAGCCGGTCCTTGCGCCTTGGCGATTTCGCCCCCTGGTGGGGTTCTTAGCGGGGTTGCGCGGGCGGCGCGCGGTGGAG
>DAOLCX010000125.1:0-6847 GCA_035327685.1 Pirellulaceae bacterium
TTCCCTCGAACGATGAAGAGGACGACGACCAGTTGTCTAATCTAGTGTTCGAGGGAGGCGCTGATAGCGATTCGAAAGGATCGGTCTCCGAACCACCACTTATTGCCGTCGCGAGGCCGCCGATTAAACCTCAGGTTTTGGCCTACTTCACTCCTCCTGAATTTGATTTAGCCTGGCAGCGCATCCGCCCGCACGTCGTGCAGTTGTCCGTCGAGACGGCTGATGGCGAAAATGAAATTGGGGGAGTGATTGTCAATCCACAGGGATGGGTCGTCACAAGCCTCGGTGGACTTCGAGGCGCCCGTCGCGTGGTGGTGAAACAAGCACCTGTCGACCGTTTGATCGATGCGGGGAGCGACCAACTTGAAGATGAAGTCCGCGGCGTGTTAGGTGTATTTCCGGAACACGATATCGTCATTGTGGGAATCAACCGCAAGCTCGTGAGCGCGCTGGTTGCTCCGCCATTGAATACGCGACCGTTGGTATCGAGCTTACACTTGATCCAAACGGCGCCACCAGGTCCTGATCGATGGCCGTGGGCCACCGAGGCCCGAGTCAACGTGAGTCCACTCGATCGCGGCGTGCCGGCCGACCTGATGAATCGAACACGCGAGAAAGGCTTTAACATAGACGTTCATAGTTTAGGACACACCAGGATCAGCCGTTCCAGTCCGGGAGGTGGCTTGTTCGATGTCGAAGGTCGTTTGGTGGGTATCAACTCCAGCATTCAGTTAGAGGAGGATCTGTTGATCATTAGTGCGGCGACCATTCAGACCTTAATGACGAGTGTGACAGGTCAGACCACTGAAATCCATGAGTTGCCTGGTTTTGATCGGCAGCAACTCCGAGCAGGATCGGAGGTCGCAACCTCAAATGAGTTGGCGTCGACCAATCCGGAGCACCCAGGTGTTCTGTTATTGGCGGAGTTCAATTCGTTGACCTCGCAACTTGGTCAACGCGGATGGCGCGCTTCCACGCCTGACGAATACGAGCAATGGCGACGCCTGGCTGACCTGTATCGACAATTGGTCCCTTACCAAGATGATCCGGATCAGCCTCCGGAATTTCGTCGTCAAGTCATCCGTGAAATGGAGCGACTGAACGCTGCTTGGCGAAGCGAATTATTTAACATGTCGGGCGATCAGGTTCGGGAGTTCAATGTTTTGGGTTGGACGGCACTCAAGGCGGCACCTCGTGGAAACGGTAACGACCCGCCCATCGTCTTCTTGGCCCAGGTTCACTTGCCGGTATTGAACAGTCCTCAGATAGCGGGCAAACCGACGGTCACGATGCGGATTCGGGGGTTGGATTCTTATTTTATTGCTCCATTTGAACCGAGTAACACTTTGTTAATGCCTCACGCCGAGTGGTTGGTTTTTGTGGAAAGGACCGATCAGCGTCCGCGATCGATACTCGACGATGAGGGGAAGACCTTGGCTGCCGAGTCGCTGTCTATTCTGTTGTTGCCCGCCAAAATCAGGTAGATTTCTGGCAATTCGACAAAGGAGGCAGGCCAGGAATGAGCGAAAAGAAATTGCCGCGTGCGGCTTGGTGGGCAATTTGGCGTTGGAAACTGCACTGGCAAGTCCTGTTCGGCTTGTTGATTGGCGCGTGGTTGGGGTGGCTGTTGGCCGTTTTTGCAATGTGGCGCGCGACCCCTGAGACTTCTGCTCAAGCGATCCTTTCCAATCAATTCCTGAAAATGTTATTTGACACTGGCGGAGCGATGTTTTTGAACGCTCTCAAGGTCATTGTGATTCCGTTGGTGACCAGTTCGATCGTGCTCTCGGTGGCCACGATTGGTGCCCGGCATGGTTTTGCGCGGCTGGGTGTGAAAACGCTGTTGTTTTTTTTGGGTACCGGCCTGGTGGCGACTCTTCTGGGGTTATTGTTGGTCAACCTGGTTCGGCCAGGGGTCACGCCGAGTGGCAAACCGTTGTTAACTCCGGAACGTGCAGCCACGTTGTCTGATGAATTTCAACAAGAGGTAGGGGGAGTCAAGTCTGGAATCCAACAGGATGAGGCGCGGGCCGGTCAGTCAGTCATTAGTCGGGTGTTGAAAATTTTTGAGCGTCTGGTGCCGAGCAATCCCGTCAAAGCGATGGTCGAGATGGATCTGTTGGGATTGATCGTGCTGGCGATATTGGTTGGCTTTTTTCTGAGCCAACTCGGCGGGTCGGTCAAGGCTACGATGGAGCTTTTTTGGCAAGGTGTCTATGACATTAGTTTCGGCGTCACTTCGCTGGTCTTGCGATTAGCTCCGATCGGGGTGGGGTGTTTATTGGCCAGTACGATCTCGCAGAACTATGTCACCTTGGCGGGCGAAGCTCGAGTAGGCGAGTTTGTCGTGGCATTACGGTCGTTTGCGATCGTTGCCGTGGGAGGATTGGTATTGCAAACATTGGTTGTGCTGCCAGCGATCATGTGGATGTTCGGCGTGAACCCCATTTTGCATCTCAAAGCCATGATGCCGGCTTTAGTCACGGCGTTTTCGACATCGAGCAGCAATGCGACTCTATCGGTGACGTTGGATTGTTTGGAGCACCGCGCGGGAGTATCGCGCGAGATCTCCAGTTTTGTCGCGCCATTGGGTGCCACGGTCAACATGAATGGAACAGCACTTTACGAGTGTGTTGCGGCGATGTTTGTCGTGCAGTTGTTTGGTGTTCAGCTCGGTTGGGTAGAGCAGATCATGGTGGTGTTAATCGCGCTGTTGACAAGTGTGGGTGTGGCAGGAGTTCCCTCGGCGTCGTTAGTGGCGATAGTGATCATCTTGGATTCGGTGACGCGGCAGGTTCAGCCTGGGTTCGAGCTGTCGCAAGGGCTGGCCATTTTGTTGATCCTGGATCGTCCCTTGGACATGTTGCGAACGGCGGTGAATGTATTCTCGGACACTTGCGGCGCCGCTGTGGTTGCTCGGAGTGAAGGGGAGTCGTTATATCGTGGAGATCGTTGACGAGTGCCCGGTCGTATGGTAAAAAGTGGGCGGTATGAATCGATTTATTCGACAGCATCGAACGTGGACTGCGTGGCTCCTGGCCGTAGGTTTGGGCTTGGGGGTTTGGATACCAGGAGTTTCTTCAGTTTGTCGCGGTTGTATGCTGACTTGGGTGCAACCGTCGCCTCCACTTCCTGCGGAAGAGGAATTGCCGCACAGCAGTATCGAGTATCGAGCAGTGGCATCCATGCGCAGCGGCGCCCCCTCGTCGTTTAGGCGGTGTCTATTAAGAACAGGATTTCGCCTGGCTGACGCTGCTGTTCAGACGAAACCTTTGATGATCTTTGATGCAGTCAGCGTGAAGCGAGGCCCGTATGGTGGGGGCTCCGCCTTGCGCCCGCTGCGGTGTTAGGTATTCTGGTAGCTCTTCGATATTGCGCCCGTTGGCGGGGTATTACATGAGCGCTTGTATGATTTCAAGCGTCCGCTTTGTGTGATGTCCAGACCGGTCTCTGTTGTTTGGTGATCGGCCAAGCGGTGACTCTGGTCCGTGTTCCAGCAGGCAATTGTTACTCGAACGCATCACGATTTGTTTCCGTATTGACCAAGGAGCGACCATGCAACGACTGATCCAAGGCCTTCACGCCTTTCAAAAAGATATTTTCCGCGCGAAACAGGAACTGTTTTCACGGCTAGTCAAGGGTCAACAACCTTTGGCGCTGTTTATTACCTGTTCGGATTCGCGCATCGATCCTTGTTTGCTGACGCAAACTGAACCGGGCGAACTGTTTATTATGCGGAACGCTGGAAACATTGTGCCCGCATTTGGGGCCGTGCGCGGAGGTGAGGCGGCGACGATCGAATACGCTGTGAGCGTCCTCAATGTGAGGGACATCATTGTGTGTGGTCATTCACAGTGTGGTGCAATGCAGGGGCTGTTGAACGTCGGTCAGATTCAACACCTGACGAGCGTGTGCGACTGGTTGCGGCATGCGGAGGCTACGGCGCGGATTATCCGAGAGAATTACAAACACATTACGGATCCTAAAGATTTGTTGACAGCGACCGTGGAGGAGAATGTATTGATCCAGTTGGAAAACCTGCGCACTCATCCTTCCGTGGCGGCAGCCATTGCCCGGCATGACGTGAAATTGCACGCGTGGGTGTACAAACTGGAAACGGGTCGCGTGTTTGCCTACAGCGCCGAAGATGGGCAGTTTAATGAGGTTGAGGAAACGGCCGGTCAGGCCGCCCTCGAGGCCAAGATACCTGCCATCTGATCTGCGAAACCATTGAGGAAATGACTTCATGACTGAACCGACAACCAAGGAACTCACGGCACCGCAATCTGCGCCCACCAGCGTCGTAGTCCGGCGCGATTTTCTGGCTTCGATTGTGGTGTTTTTGGTGGCATTGCCATTGTGTATGGGCGTGGCGATTGCGTCTGGCGCGCCAGTCGCTGCCGGCCTAATCACGGGGATTGTGGGCGGAATCTTGGTGGGGTTGTTTGCTGGCTGCCCTTTGCAAGTCAGTGGTCCGGCGGCAGGTTTGACGGTGATCGTCTATGGCATCGTGGAACAATACGGATTGGAGATGCTGGGGCTGATCGTCTTGGTGGCGGGCCTGATGCAAGTGATCGCCGGTATTTTTCGGTTGGGACAATGGTTTCGGGCAGTTTCCCCCGCGGTCATCCAGGGCATGTTAGCCGGAATTGGCGTGCTGATTCTTGCAAGTCAGTTTCACGTGATGGTGGACGATAGCCCGAAAGGAAAAGGCTTCAAAAACATCCTGTATATGTGGGATTCTTTGAAGAAGGCGATGGTTTTGCCTTATTTTGAGTCAGTCGAGGCGAGACAAAATCGCATTCACATTTTGCGAGAGTTGGGAGAACTTCACCGTCGGCAAGTTGATTTGCGCGAAAGGATAGCCGAGTTGATTCCGCGCGGAGACGCGCTGATGTCGGAGGAGGACATTGAGGCTTTTCGGCCAACCCCAGACGTGATTGAGAAAAAACTTGTGGCCCAAGAGTCGATTGCCACGGCTTTTGACGAAGTCGCCCAACAAATCTCGCAAGTGGGTGTTTCGAACGGCGACGATTTGCGAGCTGCGGATACTGCGATGTTGATCGATGAAACCAAACAGCGATTTGCTGATGCCCTAGACTCGATCCGCGCATGGGACATCAAGCGGCTGAATATCGACCAGATCAATTGCACCGATTCGTTAACACAACAATTGGCTGGACAGAAAAATCATAGTTTCGCGGCTCTGATCGGATTGGTGACGATTGGATTGGTGGTTTTGTGGAAAGTCGCCGCACCTAAGAAGCTGTCGGTGATTCCCCCTCCGCTTCTCGCCATAACGGTGGTGACCATTGTAACCTACATTTTGGTCCTGCCAGTGATCTATGTGGAGGTTCCGGACAACTTGTGGAGCGAGGTCCGATTCCCCAGTTGGACTCAAGTGGTCAGCTCCAATTGGAGCATTGTGATACAGCAAGCGTTGTTCATAGCGATTGTCGCTAGCGCCGAGACGCTTTTGTGTTGCACTGCCGTGGATCAAATGCATACTGGAGCGCGCACTAAATACGACAAAGAATTGTTCGCACAAGGGTTGGGCAATTCCATTTGTGGTTTGTTGGGTGCCTTGCCCATGACGGGCGTCATTGTGCGGAGTTCTGCCAACGTGCAGGCTGGCGCAACAACGCGGCTATCGGCCATACTTCACGGTGTGTGGTTGTTGGTGTTCGTGGTGTTCTTGGCGTTTTTGTTGCGTTTGATTCCGACCGCCGGTTTGGCTGCAATATTGGTGTACACAGGTTATAAGCTTGTCAACTTCAAGGCCATCGCCAAGCTCCGCGAGTTTGGTTGGAGTGAGGTGTTGATTTATTTGGTGACCGTGGTGATGATTGTGTGCACGGACCTGTTGACGGGTGTCATCTCTGGATTGGTGATGGCCGCGGGCAAATTGTTGTACACGTTCTCGCACCTTCATGTTCGACTGGTGCAGGATAGCAAGAAACGCCGCGTGTTTTTGTACTTGCGTGGAGCGGCGACGTTTATTCGGCTCCCCAAATTGGCGTCGGCCTTGGAGGAAGTGCCACCGAGCACGGAACTGCATGTCGATTTTGAGCATCTCGATTACATTGACCATGCCTGTCTGGACTTGTTGATGTCGTGGGCGCGGCAGCACCAATCAACGGGTGGTCGGCTGGTGATTGATTGGTCTTCGTTGCACGCTCGATTCCGAGGTGCGCCGCTGGCTGAGACGAAAGCAAATTAGCAGGCAGGCTATGGTGTCGATGGCCTGCATCGTTTCAATTGGTTTTGGCGTCCGGTTGCCGCCAAAAGCGGCTTTCCCGCAATGCTTCAAACACGGTCATGTGCGAACCGTGATTCTTGATGACCAGGATCGGAATTTGGCAGTCGGTCATGGTTTGGGACGTAGCGCTACCTAACAGAATTGCTGCGGCGCGACTTCGTCCCCGTGTATTCATGACTAACAAGTCCGCATTGATGTCTTGTGCGGCACGGACAATTGCTTGGCCGACGTTGATGCTTTCTCTGAACATAGGGTGAATGTCGATGCCTTGAGTGTCCACCCGTTTCAGGAATTCGTTCATGGAACGCTGCTCATTACCCGCCCACTCGGCAATATGTTCATCGTAGCGGATCGTAGAAGCGTCAAAGGCAACGTGGAGTGCCCGGCAACAGGACAGGCCTGCATGTCGGGCAATGGTGACCGCCATCGCCACACTTTCGGCAGCATGTTCGGAAAAGTCTGTGGGCGCTAGGATCTTGCTGATGTGAATCGGCGAACCTTCAGGGACCATCCAGACTGCCATCGGACCCAGCATGGCCAACCGCCGCGCCAAGGATCGGCGACCGCTCCGGAGTCGGCGATGCCCCA
>DAOLCX010000126.1:0-6838 GCA_035327685.1 Pirellulaceae bacterium
CGCAGCAAATTCGGATTGACCGTCCCCGAGTTGGTCCGCGCGGTCGAGGAACTCCGGGAACACCAGTTATTGGATTGTGTGCACTTGTTGCATTTCCACCCTGGAAGTCAGATCACGAATGTTCGCAAGATCAAATCATCGATCATTGAGGCCACACGGGTTTATGCCGATTTGCTGAATTTGGGAGTGCCGCTAAAAATCATCGATGTCGGCGGCGGCCTGGCGGTGGACTATACCGGATATCGAAACCGGGAACCGTCCAGCATGAACTACACGCTTCAAGAATACGCCAACGACGTGGTGTATTACATTCAAATGGTTTGTGACCAGGAAGAGGTCCCTCATCCTCGCATTTATTCGGAAAGTGGTCGGGCCTTGGTCGCCCATCACAGCGTTCTGATTGTCCCTATTGTCGGGACCTCGCAAAATCATGTGGCCCAATCGACCGTTCCGCAATTGACTCCAGATGACCTGGAAGTCGCACCGCTGGCCGAGTTGCACGGCATTCTTGGAGAAATTGCCGAAAAGAACGTGCTGGAGAGTTTTCACGACGCTCAAACGGCGATGGAAATTGCATTGCAGATGTTCGCCAATGGCAGTTTGACGCTGGAGCAGCGGGCCAAAGCTGAATGGATGACGTGGTCCATTTGCGTCAAAATCAACGACTTGCTCGACGACCTGGAATTTGTTCCCCGCGAGTTGGACGAATTGCGGCTCAATTTGTCGGATACCTATTTCGCCAACTTTTCGTTGTTCCAGGCGTTGCCGGATGCTTGGGCCTTGGGGCAACTATTCCCGGTCATGCCCATCCATCGATTGCAAGAGCGGCCGTCCAAATACGGCATCCTGGGAGACATGACGTGCGACTCGGATGGAAAAATTGATTGTTTTATTGGCGACAGTGGGGAACGTCGTTGGCTGCCTTTGCACCAATACGTTGAACAACAGCCCTATATGCTCGGCATATTCCTGGTCGGGGCCTATCAAGAGTCGCTCAGTGACGATCACAATTTGATGGGAAAATTCCACATTCTCAATGTCGATGAGGACGATCCGTTTAACAAGTCGCATTTGATTTGCGGTTCGACTTTGCGGGAAGTGCTGGAACACGTCCACCACGATTGGCCGTGGATGAGCAATCGTTTGCGGCGTTCAGTGTATCAGGCGCTTGAAGATCAACGGGTCAATACAGATCTGGCTGAAGAATTGTTTGCCTTTTTTGAATCCATGGCTGAACGATACACGTACTTGACTGAGGAAATCAGCGAACCGGCGATGGTCGGGATGAGTTGATTGGCAACCGTCGGCGAATGACCGACACAAACCGTAAGGGAGAATCGGTGTGACGGAACCACTTCAATCGCTCATTGCCTGCGGCACCCAATTGTGGTTGGACAGTGTTGACCCAGATTTGGTTGCTGAGAATTTTGCCTGGGGTGCAACGGGAGCCACTTCCAACCCGATTATTGTGGCGGACTTGATCAAGTCAGGGCGATTTGATGAGAGGCTGGCCGCGTTGGCCCAGCTTCCTGTGTCCGACGAAGAGATTGCCTGGTCGTTGACCGATGAACTGGTGTCTCGCGCCGAACAGGTATTCTTGCCGGTCTGGCAACGAACGCAGGGAGATGACGGCTATGTCAGTTTTGAACTCGACCCGTTGATCGAGGATCCACAGCGAGACTTGGACCATGACGTTCGAGTCGCGCGGTACGTGGAGTTGGGTCAGCATTGGTCGGCTGGCCATCCCAATCGGATGATCAAAGTCCCAGCCACGCCTGCTGGTATCGACGCCCTTCCGGAACTAGCGCGGGCCGGTGTGCCTTTGAATGTCACCTTGAATTTCTCGATGAGGCAGTACCAGGCGGCTCGCGATGCCATCTGGCGCGGCGTCCAACAACGCGGCGATACCATGCGTTTCAAATCGGTATTTAGTATCTTCGTCTCGCGGATCGATGTTTATACCAAGCAAAACGCCTCGTCGCTTTCCCCCCGCGCACAGGGAATAGTCGGTATTGTCAATGCTCAACGCATCTGGCAAGCGAACCAAGAATTCTGGCGACATCACCCAACCCCTTTGCGGCAGCAAATCGTGTTTGCCAGCACAGGCACCAAGAACCCGGCGGAATCGCCGTGGAAATATGTGGCCGCTCTGGCCGGTGCCGATATTCAGACCAATCCACCGGCAACCAATGAAGCCGTACTGCAATCGGGCGAAACATTCGAACGCCGGGTGGATCGCTTGCCGGATGCGGATGTATTGGCGGAAATAGACCGCCTGGTCGATGCCGAATCGATGGAGCGGCAGTTGATGATCGAAGGGATCGACAAGTTTGTGCGTCCGCAGATCGAATTGATGCGTCTCATTGCCGAAAAGCGCCGTGAAATTGCCGCGCTCTCAAATTCGTAACCGTTTCGCGACGTTGTAGAACAAGGGTCCTCAATGGCTCGAAACCCTGGGTAGGGTTTACCATCGTCCAATGATCAACTTTGGAGGGCAATTGTTCTACTATCGGGCTTTTCCGCCAGTCTCCGTGAACGGTAACTCAAATTCTTGACGCGGCTGTTCAGCAGGCGGCTCGTCCCCGGCACGCTGGAGATTTGACTTCCAGTTCGTGCCCGCAGACCATCTGCCGCGTATAATCATCGTGATGTCTGTGCAAGAAAAATCCGACATTGTGGTCGTCGATGAACTTGAGCCCTGTCCCTATTTGCCGGAGCGGGTGGCGCGGATGCCGTTGCGATTGCCGATCAAGTCCATCACGCCCTCCGAAATGGACCGCTTGATGGAGCATGGGTCGCGCCGCACGGGCGAGTTTATTTATCGGACCCATTGTCCCCAATGTGAGGCTTGCGAAGCGATCCGGTTGAACGTCGCTCAGTTTTCACCCTCGGCCAGCCAGCGTCGGGCCTTGCGTCGAGGTGATGCGATATGGCGGCAACAAATCGGCCCACTGTTTGCCGATCAACAGCGCGTGGACTTGTTCAATCTCCATCGCCGTGTTCGCGGGCTTAATCGATCGGATCAGGACATCGATACGGACGAGTATCATTGGGGATTCGTCCGCAGTTGTTTCCTTTCATTTGAGATGACGTATTGGCATGGCGACCAACTGGTCATGTTAGCGGTCTGTGATCGGGGCGAACGATGTTTGTCTGCAGTCTATACTTTTTATGATCCCCGAATCCGTGGACACAGCTTGGGAACGTATTCGGTTTTGAAGCAGGTCGAGTATTGCCGTCAACAGAATATCGACCACTTGTACTTGGGTTATTACATTGCGGAATCGCCGGCAATGCGTTACAAAGCTCGATTCTTGCCGAATGAACGATTGCAACGCGGGAAATGGATCCGGTACGATCACTAACCGACTTTTTGCGAATTAGGAACGAGATGGCCACAGGAAGAATGAGTTTGATGGCGGCGAGCCTGGCACTGGCTGGGATCGGTTTGACGTTGTGGATAGGAAGTGGCTTTTCCGCTGTGGCGCAAGACCGTTCGCTTCCGCCCGATGCCAATTCGACTCGAAAAGTCCGTGTGCGCCCCGGTCCGCTGGCGTCACAAATTGGCACCGGCATTCACTGGATGGCGTCGGTGGAAGATGCGCAACAACAGTCTGCCGCGACGGGCAAGCCGATTCTGTGGTACATCCATACGGTCCCTGGCACTTTTATGGACCGCAAGGTCGAAATTGATCGTTATATGCTGGCGGGACCGTTCTCCTGGAACTCGACCCGCGAGTTAATCAATGATCATTTCGTTCCCGTTAAAGCCGCTCCGTCCCGCGAACAGCAGCAAACATTGGGTTTATTGCGCTATGATTTCGTTGAACCTGGGCTCCTAATCTTGGACGCCGATGGAAATGTTCTCAAGCGATTGGATCGTTTGACGACTCTCCATCCCGAATGGTGGCAAGCAGTGCTAAGGCCGTTTGCCAAAGACGATTATGTTCCGCGGGAGCGGTCTGTACAGATTGCTGCGGCTTGGCAGCGCGTGACCGACCGCGACATCTCGACCGATTGGACATCGTCGCCGTCAGAATGGTCCGACGCGGACCGCATGGAGTGGGAGTGGCTGCGCGGCGTGTCATATTTTCGGGCAGGCCGACATCAGGATGCTGCCAACATTTGGAAAATTGCCAGCGAGTCGTTCCCCGATGAGCCACTGGCCTGGAAAGCTGCGGCCGAGGCCGAAGGGTTTGGCCCGTTGGTTCGCGGGTTTGAAGTTTACGAACCGTTGTCGAACGCAGTTTTGGACGCGGCTGGCACGGCAATGGCCTTAACCAGCGCCGCACCGGCAGGGGCTTATGATGAATTGGCCCTGTGGGAGCGATCCGTCAACTATTTGTTGGGAATGCAGCGTGATGATGGTGGCTGGTTGGATAGCGACTACGATTTTGGCGGGACAGACAGCCTGCCCAATGTCCACATGGCGGTGACTGCCCTGTGCGGATTGGCGTTGATTGAAGCTCAACGAGTCCTACCCCGTCGGTCTCGCGAAATCGAAAACGCGATTGAACGAGCCGTCCGGTTTGTGGTCGATGATGCAAACCTGAATCGCGCCGACCGAGACGAATTGACCTGGGCCTATGCTTACCGTGTCGAGTTTTTGGCTAGAGTTAGTGCCGGCCGCCCCGAACTGGTTTCTGCGTTGCAGTCAGCCGTCAAGGATTTGGAGCAATTCCAAGCGCCATCGGGAGGTTGGTTTCACGAGTATCGAAATCCTTTTGTGTCGGGAACCGCCTTGGTCGCATTGGCTCTGGCGCGCGACGCTGGCGCGGTCGTCGATCCCGAGCAAATAGATAGAGGCCTGCAGACCTTGCGCGGTGAGCGATTGAACAACGGTGCGTTTCCTTATTCTTCTAGACGCGGGGTACAAGGGGAAGGAACACTCAACGATGTGAGAGGCGGCGTGGGTCGGATGCCGATCTGCGAACTTGGGCTATGGATGTGGAATGCATCGAATGATTCCGCTCTGGCAGCGGCTGTCGCTCGCAGCTTTGAGTACCACGAGCTGATGCAAAAGGCTCTCAAGTACGATGACCATACAGATGTATTGGCCTACGGCGGATTCTTCTTCTGGTACGGTGTCTATGGCCGCAGCCTCGCCATCAACCGCTTAAGTGACGAAGTGCAGCGTTCTGATTTCCTGGCGCAACAACGACAACTGATTTTGTCGCTCCCTGAAATCGATGGTTGTTTTGTCGATTCCCACGAATTGGGTCGCTGCTATGGCACTGCCATGGCGCTGCTGTCCCTAGCTTACTCAACCCATTAACATCCGGCATTCGTTATTTGGGTTGTTGTAACGTTTGAAGAGATTGTTGAATGCCGTTGGCAGTTTCAGTCGAGGCTCGAATGGCCTGTTCGGCTTCTGCGAGCCTGGCTTGTACCTGACGCAGCTCTTCGGCAATGACATCGCGACGAGCGACATCCTCTTGAATCTGGCGTTCCGCTTCGGTTAATTCGAGATGCAACAGCTCCAGCTTAGACACAAATGCGATTTCCTCCTGCCAATACATGACGGCGTCTGCGGCCTGATCGGCCACTTGTTTGGCCGAATCAAGCTCGGACTTATGTGCCATCAGGGTTGCTTCCCGCTGATTGAGTTCCGATTGCAGCTCAGCAACGACCACTTGCTGTTTCTCCAGTTCCGCGCGTTCTTGATCCCGTTGCTGGCCAAGTTGTTGGATTTGTCCGACGAGTTCCGTTTGTGCCGACTGGGCTTCGCTGGTCAGACGTGTTAATTCGTCGATTCGCGCGGCGGTGGTTGCCAACTTATCAGTCAGTTTTTGAGCGGCGTCTTTAAGTTCTGGGTCGTCCGCCGAGATGTCTGCCACTTCGCGGGCCTTGGCGGCAAGGATTTCCAAGTCTGGGGCCAGTCGTTGTTTGTCGGCCAATTCGGATTGCCAGGCCTGCTGTTCAGCAAGTTTTGTCTGGACCACAGCTTGTTTGGCTGCCAGCGCCTGCTCGATGTGGTCGACGGCGGTTTGGCGAACCGAAAGCGCTTCCATCCCATGGCTCAGAGATTCACGCGCACGCTGGAATTGCTGTTCACTCTCCTGAAAGGTACCTTCAGCGCGAACTAGAACCGATTGGGCATCGTTGCTTGCCTGTTGGGCATCTGCCAAGCGGCGGGACAACGACGGGGGATTCGGACTGAGTTGGCCCAACGGTGTTCCGTCATTGCCATTCCAAACCCAAACGTTACCGAGCCAATCGCTGGCCACGACACGGTTTGTCTCGCTGCAATAAGCACAACAAGCCACAAGGTCACTGGCTGAAGTAAACTGAGCTTGCTGGTCGCCATTGGCGTTCCAAAGCTTTACCAAACGATCGCGCCCGCCTGAAAGCATCAGGCCCTCGCGATTGAATACCGCCCAACTCGCCCCGCCCGCATGTGCGGTCAAGCTTTTGACTTGCCCACCGTTTTCCAATTCCCACCAGCGGATGGTGGCGTCGTCACTGACAGTCGCCAACAGATTGGAGTCCCAGCGCCATGCAATTTCCTTGACCATCTGAGAGTGGCCACGGAGAGTCAAGTATTCGTTTCCCGTATGCGCTTCCCAGACAAACACATTTCCGCTGCGGTCGGCGGATGCCAGCAGAACACCGTCGGGGCTAAAGGACACACCAGTAACCCAATCCGTATGCTTGCGACGTTCATACAGCAGTTCTCCGGTGGCGACGCGAAAGACGCGAACCACTTTCTGCGGCCCGCCCAATGCGACCAGACTATGGTCAGCGGAAATGTCCGCCGATAGGATCGTGTCGAGTTCATCGCCAATTTCCGCTACGCGCTCCCCGCTGGCGATGTCCCACAGCACTACCTTACCGAGCA
>DAOLCX010000127.1:0-6833 GCA_035327685.1 Pirellulaceae bacterium
TGAACGTGACCACACGGCTGAAATCGAGCCCTTCCTCGCGGTGCATGCGGATTAACTCGCGGTACACGCTGAGTGGAGTCGAACCGGCGGGCAAGGCAAGCACTGCCATCTGCCCCAACGAATTCCGTTCGCGAATGACGGCTGCCACTAATTGAGCCACATGACGGGCCATGACATGGACGTGATCAAACACGACGCAACGCGGTTGTGTGCCCGGTACCACGACAGCGCCAGTTTTCGACGACGAGAATTTTGAATTCATGCTTGCTTTAGGCGAAGTTCCACATGCGATATGATTCTATGATAAGCCACCGTGCGAAATCTGCCTATCGACAATCGCAGGGGCAGTGATCACCCGTTTTCGGAACCGTTGAACTCAAAATGACAAATTTGCCAACACCGCGCACCGTTTTGTTCGTCTGTATGGGAAACATTTGCCGTTCGCCCGCCGCTGAGGGCGTCTTGCAACACCTTGTCGTGGCATCAGGGCTGGAAGCGGCGATTGCGGTCGATTCAGCGGGGACCATAGACTACCACGCCGGGGAGTTGCCGGATGCCAGAATGCGTGCGGCAGCGGCCCGCCGCGGCTTGAATCTCAGCAGTCGGGCGCGACAGGTCAAACGCCACGACTTCCAGTCCTTTGATTTGATTGTTCCCATGGATCGGACGAATTTGCGCCATTTGGAAAGCTTGCGAGGATCCATGGATTGCCGGGCGGAGCTTAAGTTACTCAGCACTTATTTAAACACGGAGCGTTGGCCGATCGACGTGCCCGATCCTTATTATGGCGGCGACGACGGATTCGAGTTCGTCCTGGATATGTTAGAAGCCGCCTGCCCGCGCATCCTGGACGAGTTGCGGCTCGTTGAATTCACACCTCCCACGCCATGAAATCGGAAACCCTGCAACAAGTCGTGCGCGAAGCTTTAGGGAATTCAACCACCTTGCAGTCTATCCGGTGTCTCGCCGGCGGTTGCATTCACGATAGTCGCCAGTTGAAGTTCCAGAACGGGTCCCAAGCCGTCGTCAAGATCGCCGACCGGACGCGGTGGCCCTGGCTGCTGGCCGAAAGGGATGGATTGGCTGCGATCGATGCCCAGGGGGCGATTCGCACACCGAAAATACTGGCTTGTTATTGGTCCGAACGGCACCAGTGGGGTGTGTTGTTATTGGAATGGATCGAGTCGGCGCCGCCGCGACCTCGAGACCTTACCGAGTTTGCGGAACGATTGGCCGCCTTACATCGCCAAACGACGTCACAATGCCAGTTTGGTTTTGACGGCGACAATTTTCTGGGAGCCACGTCGCAGCCCAATCCCTGGAAACCTGGTTGGTGCGATTTCTGGACACAGCACCGCTGGGATCATCAGTTACTGTTGTTGCGCGAAAATGACCGAGGAGTCCGCGATTTGCAGACGTTGGGCCAACAGATCGCCGCGCATTTCCCTCAACTGATTCTCGAACCGGAGCGCCCATCGCTGATTCACGGCGACTTGTGGAGCGGCAATTACTTGTTCGACCGATCCGGTGAAGTTGTTTTGATCGACCCGGCCGCGTATTATGCCGACCGCGAAGCAGAATGGGGGATGATTCGGTTGATGGGGGGATTACCCGACAGCTTTCTGGCGGATTACCACCGAGCCTGGCCACTTCGCGACGGTTTTGAAGCGCGCTGCGAAGTCTATCAACTCTACCATCTACTGAACCACGTGAACTTGTTCGGTGGAGGGTATGTCGATACAACTCGGCAAGCCATGCGGCGCCTGCTGCGCAAACTGGATGCTGCCGCTTGATGGCAGGGGATGCACCCTGGAATAGTCGCCATAGAATCGTTTGATCCAAACGGCCTTTGAACGGCTCATCGGTTGATGCTCCCACCCCCAGCGGTGCAGCAGCCGAGTTGAAATGCGATCATTGGTCACTTGACACAAGATCGCATCGGATTGCTTGATGAGTGCCATCTGATCCAACGTGATCAGGGCCAATCGGAACCAGGCCAAAGGGCAGCCGCGACCGCTGACCACATACGTCAGGGCCAGGTAACGGCTGTTCGGCGGCTCCGAATAAAACAACCTGCATGCAAACGAAAGCAACCTCGCGTGTTGCCAGGAGCCCCACATCCTCGCGCCGAGCAGTGAGACACGTTTGGCCCACCAGCGAAACTGAATCTCGACCTGCCCGGAGTGGTTGATCGTGATCGCTCCGTGCCGGTGGCGTCGAATGTTCGTCCAATCGGTATTGTAAAATTCAGGTGACTTGACCCATTGGTTCATGTTGAAACTCCGCGCGAAAGACGAACCCCAAGCAACATTGCCGCCAACGCGACAAGACACGCCGCCAGAATCACGTGCAGCCAGATACCCAGACTGAACACGGATATCCGCGCCCATTCCCAGGCCCCATACCAACCGATGACGACGATGACGGTGGCGAGTGCCAAGTAAGGTCCAAAAGCAATCTCCCGGTTCCGCGTCAATGTGAATTGAATGATGGCAATCACCAACGCGGCAAACGGTGCCGCAGCGAAGACCAACAAACCAGCTTGCCAACCGACGAAGCTGCCGATCATTGCCGCCAGCGTGACATCGCCAAACCCCATGGCTTCCTGCTGCATGGCCCATGAAGCAGCCAACCGCACGGCCCACACCAAACCTCCCGTATAGGCCAATCCTAACAATGAGCCGAGATAGCTGTCCCAAATAGCTCCGCCGATGGCCCCCGTTGCCAGTGTTCCCAACACCAACACGACACCCAGGCCCAATAATGTACGAGTCACACCAAACATCCTGCGCGGAGGCAAGCTACTAGCGGATTGAAATCGTCGTCCACAACGAAATATGCTGGCCCATTGAATCCTCAAACCGAAAATCCATCCGCGCTGCCAGTAAATCGTCTTGGGGGCGAGTGCGTAAATCCAGACAGCGATAATCCCCACCGCTGCCACCAACCCGCGCCAATCTCGATGCCAAATCTGTTCCCCAATTTCGCCAGGCGAAGCAAAGGTCACCGAGCGGTAGTTCATCCCTCCCAATTCGGGAATGACCTCCGGCAGACGGAATCCCGCAGCCATGACGTGTATGGTCAATCCGGCCAATACGCCCGGGACCGTTATCCAGTCGGGTATCGTCTTTTCGTCAAAATCAATAAACGTGGCGACCGTTAACAACCAAATTAGCAGCATGTGTCCCGCGAACCAGAATTCTGCATCCCAATTCGCTGGCGCGACGCGCCCCCCCATCAAACCGCCAGCATGTTGCCAGCGATACAACCAGACAAATCCGGCTGCCATTGCCAGTTCGATCAGCAGCGGGCGCAGCCAAAAGCCACGACCATGCAAGGCCACATCCCGACGCAAGAACCACCATCCCACGATAGGAATGCGGTCGGTCCAATGACGCGGGGACGCCTGCGGATCGAGCGGGCCGAGTGGACTGATCGAGCGCGTTCGAAAGTACCCCAATTGGTAAATAGCCCAATTGGCGAACGATCCGCAGACCGCACCGAGAGTGAAAAGTAACAGATCGAATAGCAAAACGGGTTCCTTTGTCCCCCGTAACCGGTCACGACAGTGTAGAACAATTGTCCTCAATTGTTCGAAACCCTGGCTGGATTGGCCATCGTTGAAAGAGAAACAATTTCGGACAATTGTTCTCCAATCATACGTTTCAGCCGGATGCCGTGAACGGTTACTGTCCCCCTGTCGAAGCGCGAACACACCGTGCTCTATTTATCGACGGAAAACCACCAAGCGGCGATTTGCTTGGCGAGGGTCTGCGGAAGTTCGCGATCGGTATCGACTGTGTAATCGGCGCAATGCTCATAACCGGGTTGGCGGAGGTTAACCAGATGTTCCAACTCCGCCAATTCCCCCAAGTTCGTCAACGCGGGCCGCAGCACTGCGTTGGACGGATCGTTGCGGAGCCGGTTCAATAGCACAGTCGGCGGGGAGCGAAGCCACACACAAAAGCCTGCCTGGCGAATCAAAGCCTGATTTTCTGGGCGTTGACAGGCCCCACCTCCCAGTGCGACAACCTTCGGGGAATGTCGGTGGTCCACCAGGAAGCGCAAGCCCAGCGTTTCCCAATCGCGAAAGGCTGGCTCACCATCGGCCTGGAAGATCTCGGCGATAGTGCGACCGGATTGCGCTACAATCCACTGGTCCAGGTCAAAGAATTGCCGCGCCAGAATGTCAGCGACCAGTTGACCCACAGTGGACTTGCCACTTCCGCGCGGACCAATCAAGAACAAATGCCGATGGTCCAACTCACTGTTCGCCATAATACCTTAATAACGGGCCGCACTGGTGCCTCGTTTGACTTCATAGCGAAACGACTCGCGATCAGCAACTTCACCGGTAAACAACTCAAATTGGCGGGCCGCCTGTTCGACAAACATATCAACCCCCGTAATCGTGCGGCATCCCGCCTGCCGTGCATGTTTGATGAACAACGTTTGTTCCGGATTATAAACAGTATCAAACACCAACACCTGTTTGTGAAACCAGTCCTTTTCAAACGGCGTTTCGTCCATATCCGGAAACATGCCGACCGAAGTGCAATTGATCATGACATCACAAGGGAAATTTTGGCGCGCACCCCAATCGACAGACTTGCATTTCAGTTCCAGGCATACTACGTCCACTTTGCGGTAATCCCGGCCACTCAAGAAGACCTCGGCACCCCCCCTCAGCAACCCTGCCGCAATGGTCCGAGCGACGCCGCCATTCCCCAAAATCATGACTCGCAATCCAGCAAAACACTTGGCGACATTGGGATCCCGTTCCAACCCTTTGGCCAGAACACTCATTGCCGCTTCCAAGTCCGTGTTGTAGCCAAATACCCGATCCGCTCGAAACACGAGCGTATTCACCGCCCGCGCGGCGACTGAATTGTCATCCAAAACGTTGCACAATTTGAGTACCTTTTCCTTGTGAGGCAAGGTAACACTCAGCCCGCGGATATCCATGTCGGGACAAAAATCAATAAAACGCTCCAGGTATTCCGCGGGGACACGAAATGGCAAATAGATCAGGTCTAAGCCCGTCGCCCGGATGTTGGCGTTATGCACGCGCGGACTCAAGCTGTGAGCGACCGGATCGGCTACCACGCCCAAAATCCCCGTACTCTGCGAAATCTGGTCGAAACGATATTCCTCTGTCAGTTGTCGCCAACTCATCTGCCCCGGTGCCATCTGGCGCTCTTCGTGGAACGATGCATACGTCCAAGGCGATCCAAACTTCCCGCATAACACACGCGACACCAGACCCATTTCGCCCATGCAAAATCCTACCGTGGGAATTTGCGCATCGCGCACTAACCGCAACATCCGGATATTGTCCAAGGGATTGTTGGCGAGTGTGGCAATTTTGATAATATCTGGATCCAACCTGGTCATTTCCGCATGGAATTGCTCCAAGTTGCTGGGAGTCTCCACAAAGTTGTGGTAGCTGATGATCCGTTTGGTCCTACCGTAGCGTGGGATTTGCGCGGCAATATCCAACTCCAGATCGACGTAATCGGCACCATCCGCAATCGCTGTGCGCAACAAGATCAATCGGTCCTCTTCGCTGCGCATCCATTTGCCGCCGTCCTTGGGCCTGCGAACTGTGGCAATCACAGGGCAACCGCGATCCTTCAGAAGCCGCGCAATATTCACCGGACGGCGAATGAAATCCAATCGCAATTCGACTAAAGGGATGCCTTGTTCGGCGAGATACTGGTGTTCGGCCATCAACATGCGATGCCTTCCTCGCCCAATGGATACGCAAATCATGCGACCTCGTGGAACCCTTTCCTGTTTGTGCGGCCTGGAAGAGCCTGCCGCGAACTTCTAGTTGATTCTCATCGACACCGGATGGGCAACCAACCAGATTTGAACCCATCCGCAGCCATCGTTCGAGCTGACAAGCCCAAAACGTGTTTGAGGTGTTCGGATCGTTGCACAGTCATCGCCTGGAAAATGGGCCATGGCTGCTTGCCCCCTGGATACCCCTGCCTTTTAGTTTAGCTTGCACCGGCCTGTTCTCCAATCCACACTTCGATCTTTCTTCAACGCCTGGCAAGAATGTGCTAAAATTCTACCGTGATCGAACGATTGGCAATCTACTTGACGGTGATCGGAATGGCCCTGGTTTTTGCCGGGGTATGGAGTCATCGCGGACCGATCTGGGCTCAGGACACAGTCGTTTCGCGCGCAGTCGAAGACGAGACGCTTCTCACCCGCCGCGGCACGATCTTGGAATGGCGCGGTGGAGAAGTCGTGATCGACTCTGTGGGGGGCCCGAAACGGATTCCCACGGCGCGAGTCGTCGAGTTCCATACGACCTGGCAGCCTTCGTACATGCGGGCGCGACAACTCATCGATCAGCGGCAATTGCTGGAAGCCGCGCCGCATTTGGCCAAGGCAATCGAAGAAGAACCGCGCGCCTGGGCTCGCCATATCATCCGTGCTGATTTGACCCGCTGTCTGCATCTGTCTGGCCAAGACCTGACTGCCGCACAACATTTCATTGAACTGATTGACGAAGACTCCCAAACACGATTTCTGTGGACGATTCCATTAGCGTGGGGCACAACTTCTCAAGACCCACATTTGTTGAGTGCAGCCAAGAGCTGGCTTGGCGCCAGTCACCCGGCGATCAGCCTGTTGGGAGCGAGTTGGTTGCTCAGTTCTCCAGAGCGCCCGGCTGCGCTAAACGTATTGGAGGAATTGTCCCGCGACATCGACCCGCAAATCGCGCATTTGGCGTCGGCCCAAATCTGGCAAACTCAATGGGTGTCGGCTGACGCTCGGCAACTGGAGCGATGGTTGACCCAAATCGAACGAATGCCCTG
>DAOLCX010000128.1:0-6826 GCA_035327685.1 Pirellulaceae bacterium
CGAACCGGCGGCCAGGTTCAGGCTCTCCTGAAATGACAGGACTCCGATCGAAGTTCCCGGCGCGACACGTCCCCCATCGACCAGGACGTCGCCGTTCACCTGCCCCGATCCGGACAGGATACCCTTGCTGCCGATGGTGACTCCGGCGGAAGCCGCCAGTTCTGCCTGGCCCAGAATCAACCGAACCGTTCCAATGCCGGCCGTGCCTACCTCAAGACTGCGAACGGCAGCATCCTCGGTGGATGCTTGAACGGAAATGTTGGCGGCGGCGTTGACTCGCAGGTCGTGGACGTCGCCAGGCGTGATTCCAAGCGTCCAATTCTCTGAATCATCCCAGGAACCGGTCGTTCCCGAACGCCATTGCAACGCAGGAGTGTAAACACCCACAAAATTGCTGCCCCCCGTCAAGGCGGCACCAAAAGTGAACTGCCCGTGCTCGTTGAGCGTTCCTGAAGCGCCAAACGCGGACTGAACGGTCGAACCGGCGAGGATGTCGTTTGGCCCGACCGCACGAATCGTCTCGATGCCATCGGTCAGGAACACTCCGGCTACCGTCGTCGAACCCCCTGGCGTTAGGCTGATCGTGGCCGTCATCAGTACCAGCCCGTTATCATTGATATCGACCCCGGAAAAGCTGCCAAAAAATCCTCCCTGATCGGCGGCGTCACCCGTCGCCGCCAACTGCCGCAACGTATTTTGATCGTGCAGTAACAGACGACTGGCGCTACTGAGGCCCAAGCTGGTTTTGGTGCCGGTCGATCGAACCAGCACGGAACCTTGTTCGTTCATGTCCGACAGTTCGAGGTTGGAGAGCACGCCGTCATTGTCCGGAGCCGTCTGACCCGAGCGGACGAGTTGCCGGAGTTGATTCCCGTCGTGCAGAAACACTCCGTCGCGATCGGCGGAGCCACCTGCCGTGCCGGCGATGAAATCGTCGCGAAATGCCACCAGCCCGGCATTGTTTACGTGAACATCGGTGAACGTATTGAAAGTTCCGTTGTTGTCCGGCACCGACGTCCCCTTGCGCACGATTTCAGTCAGCCCTCCCGCATCCAGGCGAAACACTCCCCGATTGTCGCTCGCTCCGCCGCTGGTTCCGGACAGCAGGGCCGCGAGTGCTATAGTGCCCTGACCGCTGACGGCAGGTCGGGAGAAGTCGAGAAAAGTTCCATTGCCGGCCGCGTTGTCACCCGTAACAAACATCAGATCGAGCGACGCTCCGTTTCCCCGGATGATGGCATTGGCCGATTGCGGGCCATTCAAGGGAGCCTGAAAGTAGACTCTGCCCGCTGCGTCGCGCACCGCGTTCAGAGACCCGCCCTGCAAATTTCCGAGTGTCAGGCTGCCGCCAAAAGCCGCGCCTTCGCGTGCGATTTCCACCAGCCCGCCCGAGCCGGACAGGAACAGCGCCGTGTCGTTATTGGCTCCTCCGGTACCGGAGAGTGTTGCCGTCAGCGCGACGGTGCCGTCGGATTGCACAAAGTTCAATTGCCCGGCCAGGAAGCTGCCACCATTGGCGACCGAATCGCCCGTCCGGAACACGGTTCGCATTCCACTCGGCGAAGCGACCACGATTGCCTGGTCTTGGGGCGAGTTGCTGATTGTGTGAGCAAATGCATAGTGCCCCAGTCCAAACTGGTGTCCGCCAACAAATCCCGTATACGTCCCGATCCCACCGGGCAATGCGTCCCCAGTTTGAATGATCTTCGCGATCGATCCGGAGTCGGTGGCGAACTGGGCTTGTGCCATTTCGCCGGAAAACAGCATCACTATCGCGGCGGCCAGCCGCTGACACCAATGGAAGGTCCAGGATATCAAACCTGGGAGCCGTGGTCCCAACACTCGATCATTCCGCCCCAAGCTTTTTCGCGGCAACAAATTCATGGCACTAAACCTTTACTAAAAACGAAACGGATTCCGAGTGAACTGGATGAGCGAGTTCACGGGCTTCTGGGTATCGCCGGGCCTGCGGATTGCAAACAGACTTCAGCAATCGTGACAAGAACGAGTACTTCCGTAACTCCTCACCTCTATAGGTCCGTTTTTACGGCTTGCGCTTCAAGTACGAGAACAAATTCTCGATCGGGCGACTTGGAGGGCTCGCTGGTTCGATGGCAGGCAGCCAAGTTGTCGGTGAATGAAAGAGTGATCGCAAGTCGATTGGTTTTGCGGCGAAGATTGGATTACAATTAGGAGTTATGGACGATTTGCAGGAAATTCTAGAACGAATCAAGGCCGGTGACGAAGCGGCATCGCGGGAACTGTTCGATCAGGTCTATCTGGAGCTTCGTCGGATGGCGAGTACCAGGCTGGCCCGTGAACGACCCGGACAGACTTTGCAGCCCACAGCGTTGGTCCACGAGGTCTGGCTGCGTTTGATGGGGCCGGACAAGAACCAGAGTTGGAACTCGGCAGGGCATTTTTTGGCAGTGGCTGCCGAAGTGATGCGGCATGTCTTGATGAATAACGCCCGCCGCAAGCGCCGGATCAAACATGGCGGCCAGGCCAACCGGGTCGACCTCGTACTCGAACAGGTTGCCGGCGTCGTGGACGACCAGCGCCTGTTGGCACTCGATGAAGCCCTCGAGGAACTGGCCCGCGAGGATCCGGTCAAGGCCCGGTTGGTCACAATGCGCTATTTCGGCGGGCTGACCGTCGAGCAGGCCTGTGAAGTGCTCGGGATTTCCCGGGCAACTGCCCACAGGTACTGGACGTTTGCCCGTGCGTGGCTGCTGGCGCGGCTGGAACCCCAGCCGTTGGACGACCAAGGTTGACACTCCAGGCACCGTCGGTGTTCTGACTCAAGCCCGGTATCGATGATGAATGCCGAATCAGTTCAACGGTCCGGGAAAAGAATTCCTTTGCATGATTTGAAGCGCGCGGCATCCGATTGGTGCTATACCGGTTGGAAACTCATTGAGAAAGCGAAATGGCAAACCGGATCGAGACCATTTTTCAGAAAGCCACTGAAATCGAATCGCGCGAGGAGCGAAACGAGTGGCTCCACGCCCATTTCGCCGCCGAACCCGATTTAATTGTCGAGGTCCAGCGGCTGTTGCGAGCGCACGACCGGGCCGACGAGTGGATCGACCAACCGGTGATCGATCAGTTGGTTTCCCATCCTAGCGAGCCAGAGGAACTGCCTTGTTCGACCATGTTGGGGCCCTATCGGCTGTTGCAAGTCATTGGCAGGGGCGGCATGGGGATCGTCTACATGGCCGAACAGACGGAACCCGTGAACCGTCGGGTCGCGGTGAAGATCGTGCGATCTGAATTGGCGGGAAAGACCGTGTTGGCTAGGTTTGCCGCCGAACAACAGGCACTGGCCCTGATGGATCATCCGCAAATCGCCCGGGTGTTCGATGCGGGCAAGACCGACGATGGCCGCCCCTGGTTTGTAATGGAACTGGTTCGCGGGCTGCCCATTACCGATTACTGTGATCGGGCCCAAATGCCGCTGCGCGATCGAATCGGACTGTTTATCACCGTTTGCGAAGGCATCCAGCACGCTCACCAAAAAGGGATCATTCATCGCGATCTCAAACCCAGCAACGTTCTGGTAACCGAGTATGATGACACCCCTGTTGCGAGGATCATCGATTTCGGTGTCGCCAAGGCGGTCGGCAGAAAGCTTACCGAACGCACGCTGTTTACCGACTTTGCGTCGGTGATTGGAACGCTCGAGTACATGAGCCCCGAACAGGCTGGGCTGAATCAGCTGGATGTCGATACGCGCAGCGACATCTACTCGCTGGGTGTGATCCTGTATGAATTGCTCACCGGTTCGACACCACTGGACGCGGATCGGGTCCGTCAATCAACGACGCTGGATGTGTTGCAGGCCATTCGGGATGTCGATCCTCCCACGCCCAGCCGACGGATCAGCACCAGTTCCGCTGCGCCGCAGGTTGCCGCGCACCGCGCGATGGATGTTCGCCGCCTGGGCGGTGTCCTGCGCGGCGACCTGGACTGGATCGCGATGAAAGCCCTGGAGCGAAACCGCCAGCGCCGCTACCAGTCGGCGGGAGAACTGGCTGACGACCTGCGCCGCTACCTCGAGTGCCAACCCGTGTCGGCAGGCCCGCCAACCTGGCGTTACCGTTGCACGGTCTTTCTGCGGCGAAATCGAACCGTCTCTATGATGGCTGGGTTGTTGATACTGGCTGTCATTGCCGGGTTGATCGGACTGGGCTATGGCTGGACGCGAACCCGGCAGTTGCTGGTTCAGGAACAGGCACTGCGACAGGAGGTCGAGTCCCAACGCAGCGAGTCCGAACAAGTCTCGTCGATGCTCGAATCGCTGTTTTCCGATCTCGATGTCTACGCTACAGACACCGACCTGCGATCCGTGTTGCGCGACCGCATGAAAGCGGCGGCTCAGGCTATTGCGGACCAGGAATCATTGGATCCATTGAGGGCGTCTCGCTTGGCCGAATCGATTGCCCGAACCCTGATCGGCATTGGCGACTACGCGGAGGCCGAGCCGCTGTTGCAGTTTTGTTGTGATATCCGGCGAGAGCAACTGGGTGTTGGTCACGCCGCGACACTCGATGCCCGCCACTTGCTCGCTTACTGCCTCTCCCGCCAGGAACGACATGCCGAGGCACTGGCGGGATTTCAAGCAATCGTCGGCATTCGATCCGAACTGCTGGGACCGAAACACCCGGACACATTGCGTACCCGGTTGAATATCGCCAACTGCCTGCTCTATTTGGGCCAGCGCCAGCAGGCTGCCGAGGAACTCGCACGGTTGAATCAGCTTCGCGAAGAGGGTGCAGTACTCCATGAATCGGATCGCCATACGATCCTGACCTGGCTGGCCACGCAGAACATCCATACGGGCCAAACCGACGATGCCCTGGCCGCGTTGCAGGATGTGGTCGCCATTCGCACGTCGCAGTTTGGCGAGCACCACCCACGAACACTCGATTCGCTGTCGAACCTGGGAATGCTGCTCGAAATGTCTGGCCGCGACCAGGACGCTTTGCAGGTGTATCAACAATTGCTGAATGGACGCAGCTCCCGACTTGGTGACCGCCACAATGATACCTTGACAGCCAGGCGACTGCTGGCCCTGTGTCATCATCGTTTGGGAAACCGCGAGCTGGAGATACCGCTGTGGAGCGAACTGGTCGAAGCGGTTCGCGAGAACCAACACGCCGATCCCGCACGCTTGGCACGCTACCAGCTCTATCTGGGCGGAGCGCTCGTCAGCCTGTCCCGACACGACGAGGCACGAGAGCTGTTGGAAGAATGCTGGCACTGGCTGACACTCGAACGTCCGGACAGCGTGCATCGCTGGGAAGCTCAATATCTGTTGGCGATGTGTCAACTGTCCGGCGCGGCTCCGGAGTTGGGAGTGGAAATGCTGACCAATGCGTTTGAGTTTATTCAGGGGCAATTGACAACGGAAACCAGCGAAGACTTTTCCCGTCTGGCCGACCAGATCAAAACGGACTTGATCCAGCACTTTGAGAAGTCCGGCCAGACGCAAGCTGCTGAGAGATGGCGAAGTCCGCGCTAAGGAATTGTCCCGGTATTTCCGGAACCCTATCCCGAGGCGAATGCAAAGGGCCACCGTGAGGCAGGCCCCAAAATGTTCACGATCAACGACCTTGACCAATGGGCATGATGTCGGACAGTCGCGAACCAGAGTGTTCATTCAAAAAATTCAATCAGAGGTGAACGATCATGACCAATCACATATCGAAAACTGCGTGGTACACACTGGGAGTCCGGGTCTGGGATGCTGCTCAGCCAAAACCCCTATGCGGTGATTATCTGGCCAATCAACTGGTCAGTGACGACTCCCAGGCGGTTTGGAGGGATTTCCAGCGATTGTCGCGACCAAACGCCAGCAATGCCATGCGTCATGCGATCATCGATGAGCATTTGCAAGTCGCGTTGAATCAACACGCCGACGCGCGAATTGTAATTATCGGTGCCGGGTTCGACACGCGGGCGTTTCGCCTGCACAGGGGGCATTGGATTGAATTCGATGAACCCGCCATCATCAATTACAAGAACGCTCGAATGCCGGCAGTCACGGCTCCCAATCCCCTGGAGCGAATACCCATTGAGTTCGCACGAGAGTCACTGGCCGAGCGGTTGACCCCTCACGCCACTTGCGATCCAGCGTGGATTGTCATTGAAGGTGTCCTCATGTATCTGACGAAAGAGCAGCGCCGGCAAATGATGATAGCCCTGCAGTCCCTGTTCCCGCAACACATTGTAATTTGCGATCTCATGCGAAAGTCGTTTTGTGATCGATATAGCAGCGAGATCCATGGGCAACTCATGAAACTGGGCGCGCCGTTTGCGGACTTGGTGAACGCGCCCGAAACCGAGTTCACGGCTGTTGGTTATCGCGAACTGTCGCGAACCTCGATCCCGCTGCTTGCGGCACAGCGCGGCGGTATCGACATTTCACCACTGCTGATTCGCTGGTTTCTGCCTACGCTTCGCAACGGCTACAGCGTCTGGCAATTCGCTCATGACGGAAAATGGGGGAACGGGAACAGGTCTGCTTTGTAGAAAAAGTGTTGTCATAGGGTTTTTGGTTTGCTGATTGTTCGTAATGAGCAAGACATCAAAATCGCGACGGAAGGTGCTTGAGGTCACATTACGAACGGCGCAGCAATCCCTTCTTGAATATTCTCACGAATTCAGTCCCAAGAAATTCACGCAGCATCAACTTTTTGCTTGTTTGGTACTGTAATCGTTTTTGAAAACCGACTATCGAGGGGTCGTAGAACATCTCAACGAATATGCTTCCTTGCGGGAGGCCATTGGCTTGACAAAAGTTCCGCACTTTACCACCCTGCAG
>DAOLCX010000129.1:0-6738 GCA_035327685.1 Pirellulaceae bacterium
TATCGATCGCCATCTTGGAAGATCGGTAATTCGAAAAATCGGCTTCCAGTCTGTCAAACGGCGATTTGGTCATTTGGTTCGGGAACCGATTCTCGGCAACGGTAACCAATCCCGCGTACCGTCTCAATCAGTTCGGCGTGATCTCCGAGTTTTTTCCGAAGGCTGCGAATATGCACGTCAATGGTGCGCTCCAATACCATCGCGTCCGCCCCCAAGGCTCCATCGATCAATTCTGCGCGATCAAACGCTCTGCCCGGCTGCCGGACCAGCGTGTCGAGCAAGCGAAATTCGCTGGGAGTCAAATCCAGTGGCCTGCCGTCCAATTCCACTCGGTGTTTGATTCGGTCGATGGTAATGCCCGCGTGTTTGACAACATCACCGGCCAATTCCTGGCGGTTTTGCCGCCGCAACATGGATTTGACACGTTCCAATAAGACTTTGACGCTGAAAGGTTTGGTGACATAGTCGTCAGCGCCCACGTTATAGCCGACAACCTGATCAGTTTCATCGGTGCGGGCCGTCAGCATAATTACCGGAACATGCGCTGTTTCTGGCGCCGTGCGCAACCGGCGGCAAACTTCCAGGCCATCCAGTACGGGGATCATGACGTCGAGCAAGATCAACCCTGGCGAACGCGATCGCGCCTGGTTCAAACCATCTTGGCCGTCATGGGCACATAACACCTCGTATCCGGCTTGTACCAAGTTGTATTCCACCACGTTGGCCAGCGAACGATCATCTTCGATGATTAGAATTCTGGTCTTAGGCATTGTGACGTATCTGTTTTCCAAGTTCAAAATGTCCATGTTTATGGCGGACGATATCTCCATCCACCAGGTAAACCACTTCTTCGGCAATGTTCTCGGCGTGATCCGCGATGCGTTCGATATGCCGCGACGCCGAAAAGCAATGCATAGCCGGTTCAATCAGAGCGGGGTCTGATTTCATGAGCTGAAACAGTTCCTGGATGATCTGTCGATTGAAGTCATCCACTGAGGCGTCACAAACGATCACTTGTTTGGCCAATGCTGAGTCTGAGTTGATGAAGGCGTCGATTGCCATACGGACCATTTGGGTGGCTTGCCGGACCATTTCGGCCAAATGATCGGGGATCGGAAAATAAGGATATTGGTGGACACCTTGGGCCCGCTCGGCGATGTTCTTGGCCAAATCGCCGATCCTTTCCAGGTCGGCATTGATTTTCAGGACCACGCAAATTCGCCGCAAATCGGCCGCAACCGGTTGATGCAGCGCCAGGATCTTCAAGCACTCTTCCTCAATGCGGACCTCTAATTCATTGACTTTGACGTCATTTTCTGCGATCGATTGTGCCAGGTCCAAACGCTGTTGGCACAAGGCCCGTGCCGAACCGTCGATCATCTCCTCGACCAGGCCAAACAGCGTCAGTAATTGCCGATGCAGGTTTTCCAAGTCGCGTTGTAAATGTTTAGACACTTGTTTACCCGAACTTTCCAGTAACGTAATCTTCTGTCTGCTTCTCGCGCGGCGTCGTGAATACTTGCTTGGTCGATCCTTCTTCCACCAGATGGCCTTCAAAGAAGAACGCTGTGCGATTGCTGCACCGAGCTGCTTGTTGCATATTATGCGTGACGATCACAATCGTGTACTGTTCCTTGAGCTCAAAGATCAAGTCCTCAATGCGGGCCGTCGATCCGGGATCGAGGGCTGAGCATGGCTCGTCCATCAACAACACATCCGGTCCGACCGCGATGGCCCGCGCAATACATAGCCGCTGCTGTTGGCCGCCACTCAAGCTCAACGCCGAATCATGCAATCGATTCTTAACTTCGTCCCACAAGGCCGCCTTCCGCAGCGACCACTCGACCAATTGATCCAAGTCGGACGAGCGAATTTTGAAGTGTAAGCGCGGGCCAAAGGCGACGTTCTCATAGATCGACTTGGGAAAAGGATTGGGCTTTTGAAAGACGATCCCAATCCGTCGCCGCAAAGCGACCACATCGGTCATTTTGCTCAGCACGTCCAAGTCCAACAAATCCAGTTGGCCCTCGGCCCGGGCACCCGGCACGATATCGTTCATGCGGTTCATCCACCGCAACAATGTGCTCTTGCCGCAACCGCTGGGACCAATCAGCGAGGTCACCTGCTTCTCAGGGATTTTCAGATTCACATCATGCAAGGCTTGATACGTCCCGTACCAGGCGTTGAATCCATGGAGCCTTAAGGCTGTATTTCCCACATGCTGCTCGTCATCCACGTCGCCACGCGTTGGAACAGTGACAATCGGCGGTGGGTTCTTGATTTCCACAGTTGACATAATGCCATTAAGTCAGGGGTTTTTGAGTGCGCTGACGAATGTAAACCGCCAACGAATTAAACAACAACAACACGGCCAATAACACCAGAATTCCCGTCGCGGCCAACTCGTGAAACTCGGCCTGTGGGCGGGAAGCCCAATCGTAAATTTGCAAAGGCATCACAGTCACTTCATCAACCAAACTCGAAGGGCTGGTGGAAATGAACACGGCCCCGGCCATGATCAAAATCGGTGCGGCTTCGCCAATCGCCCGGCTCATGGCCAGAATCGACCCCGTCATGATTCCAGGGATGGCTGCCGGCAAGGTCACATGCCGCACAACCTGCCATGGCGTCGCGCCGACCCCCAAGCCAGCTTCGCGAAGCGACGATGGCACCCCGCGCAGCGCCTCCTGTGAGGCAATGATCACAATCGGCAAGATCACCAACATCAACGTCAAGGCCGCAGCGAGTACGCTGCGCCCCAAGGGAAGCCGCAAATGATACCAACTCGATTTGGTAATTCTCCCAGCCACACGCCCCTCAATCAACGTATATTGCAACATCTCCGGCGAATCGGCTGCCTCGCGCCGGGACGGAACGATGGTAACTGCGACCGGATGGCCATCATAGTCTTGAGCTTGCATCCCAGCCTGAGCGAGTGTCGGTGGGGCATTCGGATCTGTAATCGGGACCAGGATCGCCCGGTCACCCAGCGACCAAAACTGGTCGTAATAACGGACGCCGATTTCCCAGGCGGGCTGGTTCGGTGTCCCCGCCAAATGCGCCAGGCTGACAAACAGGGTGAGCCCCAAAATTCCATAGACGACACTGGGAACACCTGCCAGATTGCTGATATTTAGCTGAATAAAGTTGTGAAGCTTCCGGGTCCACCAACGTTGTGGCGGAAACTCTTCCAAAAAGATCGCAGTGGCCACACCAATCGGCAGCGCAAACAGACCGCACACACAGCAAACCCATACCGTTCCCCATAACGCCGGGCCAATCCCCGCCCACCGCGGTTCCGGTTCAGGGTAGTGCTGCAAAAAATGCCACGATAGCCGCGCATAACCCTGTATCAGAATCGAGACCAGCAACACCACCAGAATCAACACGGACAACAAGGCTGTTGCCACACAAAACCACCGGAAGGCCGCATCGACCCAACGACGATCTCGGACCTTGGTCCGCCTGGAAATCTCGCCAATCGGATGCATTCCCGAGTTCGGAGTGGAAAGCAGCGAGCTCATTGATAGACCTCACGGAATCGCCACCGAACAACATTTCCAACATAGGTCAGCGCCAGCGTCATCACAAACAAGACTGCTGCCACCGCATACATCGACAAGTATGCCAGATCAAAATTGGACACGTCCCCCAAGGCCATTTGAACCATCCAGCCCGTCATCGTCTGCGTGTCGTCGCGCGGATCGAGCGTCAAATGGGGTCGGCTCCCAGCCGCCAAAGCCACGATCATGGTTTCTCCCACCGTCCTCGATACAGCCAACAAGAATGCCGAGATGATTCCGGACAACGCCGCCGGGACAACCACTTTGATCGATACGTCAAACTTGGTCGCTCCCAAGCCATAGGCTCCCTCCCGGAGACTCCGAGGCACAGCCTGCAGGGCGTCCTCGACCAGCGAACTGACAATCGGCAAGCAAAGTATCCCCACCGCGATGCCCGCGCTGAGTGCGTTATACGTGTTGAACTCACCGAGAAACCAACTGAAAAACGGAAGTTGTAATGTCGGAGTGATCACAGTCAAAGCAAAGAAACCAAACACGACCGTGGGAATCCCAGCCAACACCTCCAGCGAAGGTTTAAGAATCATCCTGGTTTTGGGGTGCGCGTACTCACTCAAATAAATCGCCGTGATCAGGCCCAACGGCAAGGCAAACAGCATCGCCACGAAACTGACCATTAAGGTTCCGGAAATGAGTGCCCATACGCCGAATCGCTTGTCCTGCTCTTTGCCTATCAACGGATTCCATTCGGTGCCAGTGAGGAATCCCCATAAACTGATATGCGCGGGCATCTGGAGATTGTGGCCGCATTCGGTACACGGGATTTCCTGACCAGCCGTTTCGAGCGTCGAACGCGCGGCGTGGCGGCATTGCGGGCAGGTGACAGTTCCTGCGCGAAAGAATTGGGAAGCTTCAAAAAACAAGACAACCACGATGGCCAAAGTCGTAAAGATCGACAATGAGCCGCACAATACCAACAGCGACTTGACGATACTCTCTCGAAAATACGTACCCCGCAGGGAACGAAAAGGCCCAGTTTGAATCGGTTTGTCAAAAACGGGTTCGGGAGTTACCATCACTTCACCAGATTTTCCCGCACATAGATCTCCGTCACCGGCCCATGTCGCTTTTGCCCATCTGGCATCAAATAGTGCGTCCCCGCCAACTCATCAAAAAAATTCTCCCGAGCCTGTTGATAAACGCTCTCCGGCAAGGGGACATAGCCCACTTGAGTCGCCAAGTTGGCCGCGCGATCCAAATAAAACTCTACAAACTGCTCCAACTGCGCGTTGTGAATCGTGTTCAGATTCACATAGATAAAAAGGGGACGGCTGAACGGCGCGTAGTCACCCCGCTCGATCGAATCTGAAGTCGGAACCACGGCCTTGCCAGTCTGCGGATTCACAATCGGAACCACCCGCAAACGGTCTCGATTCTGAAAGTAGTAGGCCGCTCCGAAAAATCCGATCGCCGCTGGGTTCCCCGTCACACCATTGACGATCGTCGAATCGTCTTCGCTGGTCGAAATATCGCTCCGAATCGATCCGGTTTTCCCGCACACAACTTCCACAAAATAATCGAACGTCCCCGAATCCGTCCCAGGCGCAAATATGCGAATCCGCGTGTCGGGCCACGAGGGATCGACATCGTTCCAGCGTTGTGGAGATTGACCGGCCAGGAATATCCGTTTGAGTTGATCGATGGTTAACTGATGAATAAAGTCGTTTTGCGGGTGGACCACGATGGACAAGCCGTCGTAGGCAATGGGCAGTTCCAAAAACCGGACATCGTGGTTGTGACAATTCTGAAATTCTTCGAAGGTAATCGGCCGTGAAGCGTCAGATATATGTGTCTCCCCGACGGCAAAACGTTTGAAGCCACCTCCTGTCCCCGATTTCCCAACAGAAACATTGACACGGGGAAATACCTTTTTGAAATTGGCTGCCGCCGCCTCCGTAATAGGATAGACGGTACTCGATCCATCGATAATCACCGGACCCGACAACTCGAAATTCGGCGACGGTAATCCTGACTCGGCCAAGTATTGGCGGTAAGCGGTCCCTACATGATCAGCGCAGCCGCAGACGACAACAGCTAGCACGATCATCAGTGCACAATTCAGCCTTCGAGCGTCAAGTCGCTGTGCCGCCAATTGTTTGATCCCCAAGATAAAATTGTGCCCATCACCCGATGACAGATGATTTTGGTCCCTATGTTCCGACTCGCCCAACGAACATCGGAGGACATCATAATCCCAAAATGTTAATGTTTTGTTAAGATTTCGTGAACGAGTGCGCCTGAAGGAAACGAGCCCCTGTTCAACAATGTCTCCGCGGTCCCAAATGGATTTTTCTGAGAATTCCCACATTTTTTGTCCGGTCCAGGTTGAAGGACTGGTTTCCATCGTCTCCAAACACGCTCGTTTACGGCTCAAAACCTGGCTCCTCCTGACTTGCCGAACCGTAACCGAACCGGGAAAATCGGCCACATGGGCGTTTGGATGACATTCCCGCCCTTTTGACCCGGTTGAATTTGCGTGTTCAGCGCGCCGGGCTCCATCAGCCTTTTGATGTGGATTCCAAGCAGCCATACGTAGGAATGCCTCATGCCAAGGACAACCACCCTCGATGACCACAATCAAATTTACGTAACCGTCCTGAAGAGTTTGTTGGGGCTCCCCGAATTCACGGTCGATGAAGTTCATGGAGCCGTCGAAGATGGTCAGATCGTCGTGGCGACGACGATTATTCGAGAGCTTGTGAACTCGGGTTCTCTGGAGAGTTGCCCATCAGATGTGGGCGAGCGATTTCGCTGGGTGGTTGACCGCGAACCCTTTCCCGTCGAATCTTGGATTACCCGCCAACTCTTGGGAACGCAACTCAAAAACACCCCTGCTGAAGACCGTCCACGTGAACGGCTGATGCAACTGGGCGCGCCCCAATTGCGGACTGCCGAGCTGCTGGCCATTTTGATTCGCACCGGACGGCGCGGGGAATCGGCGTTGCAAGTGGGGGAGAAGATCGTCAATCGCCTGCGCGATCGGCTCGATCTGCTTCGCGAGATGAGCCAACCGGAGTTGAAGGAGATCAGCTCGGCAGTCAGCGTTCCTGCCTATTGTCAGATCATGGCGGGCATTGAATTGGGGCGCCGTGTAGCCGCCCCCGCTGATTTGGCGGGGCAACAGCACATCCGCCCCAACAACCCAAGCCAGGCCCTT
>DAOLCX010000130.1:0-6737 GCA_035327685.1 Pirellulaceae bacterium
GGTTGTCTCCTGGCCGGGTTTTACTTACTCCGTGTGTACAGCCTCGAAGTGACCACGGCGGTGGCCTTGGCAATCAATCTGATCGTGGCCGCCATCGGTTGGTCAATTTCGAGGATCGCAACTTATCAACCATCTGTGGTGGCAGATGCAGACAAGCAGGTCGTACAGCGACAGGGAACCCATCTGGCCATCTACCTGGCGATTGGGCTGTCGGGACTGACGGCCCTGGGTGCAGAAGTGTTGTGGACGCGGGCATTGTCGTTGATGTTGGGTGCAACGGTCTATTCGTTCTCGTTGATCTTGGCCGTGTTTTTGATTGGCCTGGGGTTAGGCAGCCATGTCGGTTCTGGCTTGGCCGCTGGCAAAGTCAATCCCCGGCTGTTGTTCGGCGTCTTTCAAACTGCCTTGATCGGCTGCATCACATGGGCAGCCTGGGCGCTTTACCAATGGCTTCCCTATTGGCCCATCGATGTCAGTCTGTCCAAAAGCCATTGGTTGCGTTTGCAGTTGGATATCACGCGGAGCCTGTTTGCGATGCTTCCCGCCGCATTTTGTTGGGGTGCGAGTTTTCCGTTGGCGATCGCCAGCGTCTCGCGGCCAGGCCAGGATCCGGGCCGTTTGGTGGGCGGCATTTACGCTGCCAATACGCTCGGCGCGATTGGAGGTGCATTGTTGTTTAGCGCACTGTTTATTCCCTGGATGGGAACGCAGAACGCGCACCGGGTGTTGTTGGGATTAGTAGGCTGCTCCAGTTTGATCGTGTTGGTTCCTGTGCTATATCAAACGGTGGTTCACCGGACTACCTCTCGCACGGTGGAGGCGATGTTATGGGGTTCCGTCGTGTCGATTTTGATTGCTAATGCTGCCGGTTGGGCGGCGTTGACGGCACCTGAAATCCCGCCCGGTTTGATCGGTTACGGGCGTTACCTTCCCACGTACGAGAAGTTGCCCAACTTCGTGTATTGGGGCGAAGGCTCCAATGCTTCTATCGCCGTCTCTGAGGAATCAGACGGTACGCGGAACTTCCATGTCAGTGGTAAAGTGGTCGCCTCCAGCAATCCCTTTGACATGCGATTGCAGCGGCTATTGAGCCATTTGCCGGCGCTGGTCCATCCTGAACCCAAGACGGTGTTGGTGGTAGGATGCGGTGCCGGTGTGACCGCCGGCACATTTTTGACTCACCCTTCGATCGAGCGGATTGTCATTTGCGAAATTGAGGCGTTGATTCCTCCTGCGGCTGGAAAGCAGTTCGGCGCGGAAAACAATCACGTGATTGACGACCCTCGCGTGGAAATCGTTATCGACGATGCGCGACACTATATTGCCACGACCAAGGAAAAGTTTGACATCATCACCTCGGATCCGATTCATCCTTGGGTAAAAGGTGCGGCCACTCTTTATTCCCAAGAATACTTCGAATTGACGGCGGCGCGCTTGAACCCCGGCGGCGTGGTGACACAGTGGGTCCCGTTGTACGAAACCAGCCCGGAAGCGGCAAACAGCCAAATCGGCACCTTTATGAAGGCTTTCCCGCACGGAACGATCTGGGGAAATGAAGTCAATGGCGGCGGTTATGACCTGGTGTTGATGGCCCAAATCGAACCGACCAAAATCGATTTTTTAGAGTGGGAACAACGACTCAACCGCCGCGACCACCAGCATGTGCAGTTCTCCTTGGCCGAAATTGGTTTGGGGACCATCGAATTCTTGCTGAAGACCTACGCAGGCCGGGCCGCTGATTTGAACGAATGGATCGAACCCAAGTACATCAACCAGGACCATCATCTGCGGTTGCAGTATTTGGCCGGAGTCAGTCTGAATCGGTACGATGAAGACCAAATCTATCGCTCGATTCTCAAGCACCGATGCTTTCCAGAGGACCTGATGGTGGTTCCGGAACCGATTGAAGTCGAACTGCGCCGTTACTATGGACTCAGAGCACGATAAACGGCCAGAAGTAGGGGATCAAAATCACGGCAACAACCCACAACAAAATCGTTAGCGGAATCCCAATTCTCAAGAAATCGATAAACTTGTAACCACCTGGACCATAAACCATCATGTTCGTTTGATAGCCAATCGGTGTGAGGAAACTGGCCGAAGCCGCCAGGACCAACGCCATGATGAACGGTTTCGCGTCGCAATTGTATTCGGCGGCAATCTCGATACAAAACGGGAACAAGAGCACGGCGGCCGCGTTATTAGTAATCAACGCGGTGACCAACGTCCCCAGCAAGAAAACAATGGCTAAAGCCACCTGCGGACCTAGACCTTCGATTCCCGAAAATAAGGCTGCTGTAATCGCCGCTGCGGCCCCCGATTTTTGCAAAGCGGTGCCGATGCCAAACGCAGCGGCAATCGTCAACAAGACTTGCCAATCGATACTCCGTCGCGCATCGCTGGATGAAATACACCGCGCCCCAACCATAGCGATCGCTGCCAAGATTGCAATGATTTCCACGGCGAGCAACGAAAACGTCATCGCGACAATCAGAGCCAAGAAAATGGCTACGGCCATCCAGGCTCGATCTCGTCGCAAAGGGCGCCATTCGCGGACGTCACTAATCAAATAAAACGCCGGATCGTTCCGAAAGGCCCGGCGAAAATGCCGCGCGGCCAGCAACAACATCGTGTCCCCCGGGCGGATGCGAATCTCGCCCAGCTTCTGCCCTAGCCGCTGACCGCCGCGATGGACCGCCAGCACCGCCGCCCCGTACGTCGCCCGAAAGTCAGCTTCGCGCAGTGTTTTTCCAACGAGTGGCGAGGTCTCCGACACCACGGCTTCCCACAAGCGTCTTCCCGATTGCACTTGAGGTTGGACCTCATAATTCGGATCGGCAATCGGGACCAGGCCCGGTATCCGTTCCAATTCGACCATGCTGCTGACTACTCCCGCAAACACCAATCGGTCACCGTGTTGAATAGTGTGGTCAGGTCGTACGGGTGCGACGACCTCACCCTGCCGATCGATCTCGATCAAAAACAGGCCCTGCAAACCGCGCAGCGACGACTCTTCTACCGTCTTGCCACCCAGCACACAGCCCGGCTCCACCCGCATCTCGGTGATATACTCACGACGCGATTCGCCCAATTGCTCTAACAACTCGCGGCGGTCGGGAAGGAGCCGCGGCCCCATCAAAAACAAATACGCCACGCCGATGAGTGCGTAGGGAACACCCACCCAGGCAATCTCAAACAAATGCAATCCAGGCAAATTGTTGTCCAATATCAATCCGTTGACGACCAAATTGGTCGAAGTCCCAATCAAGGTGCAGGTGCCGCCAAAGATCGTCAAAAACGAGAGCGGAATCAGCAGCCGCGACGGAGACAAGTTGTTCCGCCGACACCAGTCGATGACAATCGGCATCATCATGGCGACGATCGGAGTGTTGTTTAAAAATGCAGATAGAGGGAGGGTCAAGCCAGTCAATCGCCACAGCGCGGCGCCCCAGCTTCGCGCACCGCCCAAAATACGTTGGCCCACATAATCCAAAATCCCCGTATCGCGCAGTCCCGCCGCGACTACAAACAGCGCCGCGACGGTCAACATCCCCGGATTGGAAAAGCCAGCCAAGGCTTCGTTGGGCGTGATCACGCCGCAGGCTGCCAGAAAGGCGGACCCACCGACAAATAACCAGTCCGTTGGCGCCAGATTCCTGGCCAACGCAAAGAAAATCAAAACGACGACGCCAATGGTCAGCCAGGCGCCTAATCCCATGCGATCCTCACCTCAATGGTCAGATTCCATTCTAACCCCCAAGTCTCAACGGGCGGAGTCGAGCGATGTGATTTCTTGTCGCTGATGCTCAGGAGGGGCAGATCTTTCGGGTTGTGCAACGTGTAGGGCCGCTGAGGATCAAGCCGTGCGGCCGCAGATTTTGGGTTGCCAGGTATAACGAGTGCACGGTACCCAGTACTGGGTACTGTGTCAGTGCGGCTGTCGCTGATGCAACTTGAGCCGCAATGAGAAACGGCATCCGGGATTTGCTGCGCTGAATTGCAATCGCCCTCCCAATTGTTGTGCCAGTTGTTTGGCCAAGGCCAACCCCAGCCCAACTCCGGCGGCAGTCCCCGCCGTTTCGTCGGCTGATCGAGAAAAAGGACGGAACAAACGCTTGATCATGGCTTTGTCGATTCCCGGTCCGAAATCGCGGACACTGATCACCAGCCATGTGCCATCCAGTTCCGCCGCCAACTGGACTTCGTCCGCCTGCTTCCGCTTTGCATACTTGCAAGCGTTATCGACCAAATTGAACACAATTTGATCGACGGCATCGATCGAAGTCACCAGCGGCACCTGGCGCACGGTATCCTCGATTTCGATAGCCAGGTTCATGCCGGCGGATACCGCCCGAGCCCGACAACGTTCGGCGACTCGATCAACCAGTTCTCCTGCCGTGATGGAATCGTTGGGCGGTTGTGGCGATTGCCGTTCCAATCGGGCGAATTGCAACACGTTGTCAACCAAACGGCTCAACCGGTCCGATTCGCTGACCAAACCGGCCGTGTACAACTGACGTTGCTGTTCGCTGTCAATCATCTGGTTGTTCAACATTTCGGAATAGAGCCGAAATGTTGTCAACGGCGTACGCAATTCGTGAGTCACTGCCGAGACAAACGCGGCCCGGCGTTCACTCAGGCGCACGACGCCCAACATCAACCATGCCGCGCTGGCGGCCGCCAACAGGAAACCTCCCCAGGCTACTGTCAGGGACAAACAAACCGGGCGACTGGGGGGATGTTCCAAAAGTCCCAGCCATTTTTTTGATGCCTGGCCGCGATCGGGCTCCAGCGCGTCGTCCTCACGATGGCGGTGGATCACCAATTCCACTGGTAAGGTGGCCAACGCGCGACTGTATTCCAGTCGGTCGGTTTCGCGTTGTGGAACTAATTCTGAATCCGGCACGATTTCGCGAATGGCATCCAGCAGCCATTCCCGAATGGCCGGCCAATCCAACCAGCAACACTGGATCGCGGCGCGACCCGCCGATTCGACTCGTCGCGCTAGAATCAAACGATCGTCGATCCACAACGGCCGCATGACCCCCTCATACACTCGGCGATCTTCGACCGCAGTGGGTTGCAGCCGATTGATGCGCCATTGGTTGAAGGCATACTCGTTGGCGGAGGCTTCGCGTTGGTCGTAGCGAGGCGCCTTCTGTTGGGCGGTGTCGTCCATCAAAAGCGGGCCGGGAGCGGGGACTTCGCCCGGCCCCCCAATGGCCCGGTTGCCAAAGAGTTGGGTTTGTTGTGCAGGCTCTGCCGAAATGCCCTGCGCCGCCACAGTCGGCCATCCGCTGGAGTTGGGGATGAGCCAGTTCTGCTCGGCACCTGCAATATCGGGCAATTTGCGATCGGAACATTCATCCCACAGGGGCTTGAATTCGCAAAACCGAGTGACTTCCTTAAGCCTCTGTTGATTGTCTGCCAAACTGTCCGGGGGCACACCACAGGCTACCACCAACGGCAATTCGGCTTCCGGCGGACTTTGCGGCGACGAGACCTGGCCGTCCTGATCGATCTGAAAATGAAGTACCACAAATGGAGAAGGCTGCATCAATAAAGGCGAGGGCCAAGCGTATTGCCCGTCGGAACCGCTTTCGCTTGGGACGCGCATGAACGATTGATACATCCAGTGCGTGCGCGCCGCTTCCTGCGCGACCAGAGGCGTAAGCAACCAGTCCATGCGCCACAGCGCGTAACCAATCCGCTCTTGCAATTCCGCCTTGGCGCGCGCCGCCTCAGCCTGCCGCCGATTCAGCTCTCGTTCGACGTCCAAATGGATCGTCGTCCACGAGAACCAACTCAGCACACCGGCCAAGAACAATACGATGACGACAAAAAATGGGCGTGGATCTTTTCTCAAAGGACCATTCATCCCTTCAACTCGATTGAGCCAACATGTAACCGCAGCCGCGCACGGTTTTGACAACTCGAGGCTGTGCCGGATCGTCGCGCAGTTTCTCACGCAATCGGGCGATTTGCATATCCACAGTGCGCGTCGAGAGTCCGTCAGGAGTTAACCGCCAGACATTGGCCAGTAGTTCATCCCGAGAAATCACTCTTCCCGCATGGATCACCAAATAACGGAGCAAAGTCGCTTCCAACTCAGAGAGTTCTCCGCGTGAGCCGTCATTAAAGCAAAGTTCGCGCCGGGCCAGATCCACCCGCCCAGAAGCCCATTGAAAACTGATCACGTCGCTCGGGCGACCTGGCGAGCGACGCAAAACGGCAGCCACTCGTGCGAACAACTCCTTCACGCTAAATGGTTTGACCACATAATCGTCTGCGCCGCCGTTTAATCCGGCGACTCGGTCAGGTTCGTCACCTTTGGCCGTCAACACAATCACCGGCAACGTCGGGCGCACCTCGCGGATGCGCCGCAAGACCTCCAAACCCGATAGGGCGGGCAATGCCAAATCGAGCAACATCAAGTCGACCGGCTGTTCGACAGCTAACTTCAATCCAGTCGCCCCATCGCTCGCTTCACAGACACCATAGCCCGCGAAGCGCAGCGCATCGACTAATCCACGGCGAATCGCCGTGTCGTCTTCGACGGTCAATATCAGCTTGTCAGCGGCCATACTACTTATTGTACATTGTGCGCGGATTGAGCTGTTGAATTACTGGCGCCGTCCCATAACCCATGAGCGTTAGCCCCCGGTCGTACGGGGAAACCGGAGTAACCGTTCACGAAATGTAGGGTGCGTGGAGCAAGTCGATCGACGATACACATT
>DAOLCX010000131.1:0-6722 GCA_035327685.1 Pirellulaceae bacterium
GCGAGCCCCAGGATTCGCCTGTATTGGGCACGTTCTGTTCTGCCGGTCCCATAGTAGTCAAGCGCGTGCTCGAGGAATCGCTCAGCCAGATCGACCACCAAGATGCTGGTCGCGCGTTTCGCCCCTCGCTTCTTCGGTTGGACTGGTCGGCCATCTACGCAATGGGTTTTGCAAAAATCGAGATAGGCCGACCAACTCTCCTTTGTGCCGTAGGGGAATCCAGAAAAATAATGCCGCTTCCCCTGCCACTCCACGAAGGCGATATTACGCGGCGCAAAGCGTCGATATTTAGGCTTTCGCATGGTCGAATCGGATACAACTTGGTCACGAACCGGATACACACTTTCGTTCGAAATCCGTTGTTATCCACGCCCGTGACGCGTTTGGTCAAACCCTGCCCGGCCCTCTTAATCAGTAGGTTCTTGGTTCGAGTCCAAGTCGGGGCATTTTGATGTTTCCAGCCGAAAACAACTTTCCTCGCTTGCCACCAGAATGGGCGGAAGTCCTGCTACGGAATCGGCAGACTAATTTTTTGAGATTGACCAAGACTTTAGTTTGAATCTACGTCTTCACCCCACCGGCGGACAATCTCCACGCCGACTTCGCAGGCAGCCACCATTTCATCCAGTGACGCCCATTCCAGGGGCGAGTGAATATTGTGCTGCCCTGACGATAGGTTGGGCGTGGGCAAGCCCATTTCAGTGAATTGACTCCCATCCGTCCCCCCACGGACAATCGTCAATTGAGGCTCTCGACCGAGACGCCGATGCGCCTCGATCGCATACTGAAGGGCGCGAGGCTCGCGCATCAACCCCTCAGCCATATTTCGATATTGCTTTCGCACGCTCACATCGATCCGCACTCCCGGCCAGACGGCTTCGACTTCAACCGCCACGCGGCGGATCAGTTCGGCTTGAGGAATCAATTTGGCGGCTTCAAAATCACGAAGAAGTATCTGAATCTCCACTTGCCCGACTCCACCCGTCATGGTGTAGGGATGCAAAAACCCCTGTCGATCGCTCGTCTGCTCCGGAGATAGCTCACGGGGTAAACGTTGAACCAGATCGGCGGCAGCCCGTATGGCATTCACCATCCGCCCTTTGGCAATCGAGGGATGGATGTTCACTCCGCGAATCGTAACAAGCGCCAAGTCAGCCGAAAACGTCTCGTGGTCAATTTGATCTCGCCCTCCGCCATCGAACGTATAACAAACATCCGCCGCCAATTTTTGCAGATCGACATGCTGGGTGCCCCGGCCGATTTCTTCATCGCACGTGAACAACACGCGGATTGGACCATGAGGCAAGTCCGGGTTTTCGAGCAGGCATTGAGCCAACTCCATGATGATCGCCACACCTGCCTTGTCGTCGGCGCCCAACAGAGTCGTGCCGTCCGACGTAATAATCGTTTGACCGGCGGCGGCCGGCAACTCAGTGCATGTGGCTGCTGCAATGACTTGACTGGAGTCCCCAGGCAAGGCGCGGTCGCGACCATCGAATCGTTCAATGACTTGTGGACTTACGCCATCGCCCGATGTCTCTGGTGATGTATCCAGGTGAGCGTTAAAGGCAACTACCGGGACCTGCCGTTGCAAATTACCGGGTATGGTCCCCCACACGAGTCCGTGTTGGTCGTGTTCAACATCGCCGACTCCCATGGACCGCAATTCATCGGCAAGAATGCGTCCTAATTCCAATTGCCCAGCCGAACTGGGATACGATTCAGTCTTTTCACAAGCCGTCGTACCGACACGAACGTACGTCAAAAACCGATCCAGCAAACGTTGCCGATTGACCATGGCTACTTCTCAATGGTTTCAGAATTCCTATCAATGCAGCGGATCAGTTTAGTTCAAATGTTTGCACAATTCGATACGATAGAGCTGGGAAACGGCGGGGCGACAGCCTGACGCTCGATCGTTTAACGCAACTTACTGGCGGAAATCCAGTAGTAATAAACTCCAGGCGATCCCTGATAACGGAAATGTAATGGCCATGTCCAAGTCCAATGTTCGCTATTTGATATTTGACGCCGAAAGCGTCGCAGAAGGTGAGTTGGTCGCAAAGCTCAAGTATCCAGAAGAGAACTTGTCGCCCGACGAAGCGGTCGATCGATATCGGGCCGAGTTGTTGGAACGATTTGATTCCGAGTTTATTCCGTACACCTACCACATCCCAGTTTCTGTGGTGGTCGCCAAAGTGTCGCCGGCATTTGAACTTTTGGAGTTAGTAGCGCTGGACGAACCGCAATTCCGCCCGCAGGTAATTACCGAGCATTTTTGGCGGGGGTGGTCAGGTTATGGTCGCCCGACTTTGGTGACGTTTAATGGACGGGCGTTCGATATTCCACTTCTGGAGCTAGCCGCGTTTCGTTACGGCATTCCCATCCCGGATTGGCTGGGTTTTGGCGAGAAGTTCTACGACCAGCGCCGCAATCGCTATAACCAGGCTGCTCATTTTGACTTGCAGGAATTCCTTACCAACTTCGGTGCCTCGAGGTTCGCTGGTGGGTTGGACCTGGCTGCTCAGCTTCTCGGCAAGCCCGGCAAAATGGCAGTCGTCGGCCAAATGGTGCAGGACATGCACCGCGCTGGAAAGACAGTTGAAATCAACGACTATTGTCGCTGCGACGTTCTCGATACCTATTTTGTGTTTCTCCGGGCCGCGGTCATGTTGGGGCATCTAAAACCTGAGCAGGAGCAACAACTGGTCGCTCAAACCCGGACATGGCTCGAACAACAGGCCGAGCACCGCAAAATCTACGAGACCTACCTTTCCCAATGCCCCTGACTGCACTCCCCCCCTCCGCCTGCCCGATTAGCCAAAAGCCGATAGGGACACCAATAAGGACAGGCATTATCGTGCCAAGGGCCCACGATTCTGCGGGTTTTGCGGTGTTTTGCAGGGGGCAGTCACCTCTGTGAAGTGTGCCAGGCCACCCCCAGAGTGGAGGCCAAACTAACGATAATGCCTGTCCTTTTGGGGTGGGTGGGGGTCAGGCGAGCTGGCGGGCAGATTCAAAGGCGGCGACTGCGACGCTGCACGAGAGGTTGAGGCTGCGGACAGGCGACGCAATGGGAATGCGCAGGACCCGATCGGGTTCCTGATCGGTAATCAGTTCGGGAAGGCCGCTGGTCTCCGGCCCAAACACCAAAACGTCACCTCGACAAAAGTCAGCTTCCCAAAGTATCCGCTTGCCCCGTTTCGAAAAGTACCAAAACGAGTGTCCAGCGAGCTTTGAACGCAACTCTTCCCAGGTATCCACAACTTCCCAATCGAGATATTGCCAGTAGTCCAAGCCAGCGCGGCGAAGTGATTTGACATCGACTCGAAAACCCAGTGGTCGAACCAACCACAGTTTGGCGTCCACGGCCAAACATGTGCGCCCCACCGCGCCTGTATTGTGGGGTATTTCTGGCTGATACAATACAATATGCATTCGCTTGTCTTGGTCCTCAGTTGCCATGGGCTGCACTTGGTTTTGGCCAATTAAAGGGTTTTGGCCAATTAAAGGATTCGCGACGAAGTCGTTTCAGGATTAATACTGACACCATTGGTCATGCCTTGCGGTAAACCGTTGCGAACGCCAAATTGTAAGACGTCATCATTGTTGCGGAAATACGAGAAGTTTCGAGCCCCGCCGGGAAACATTGTGAAAATCAAACGCAACCCAACTCGTTCCGTGAGGATCGGCTCCATTTGGATCGGATCGGATCATCCGATTGCAGTCCAGTCGATGACCGCGACCCGGACCCGCGACGTAACAGCCACCATTGCGTTAGTCAATTTGCTGTACGAAGCAGGAGCCGATGTGGTCCGCATTGCCGTGGACAGTCGTCAGGATGCGGCGGCCTTGGCGAGTATTCGTCGCGAAACGCAAGCCAACTTATCGGTCGATTTGCAGGAAAACTATCGACTGGCAGAAGTTGTTGCCCCGCATGTGGACAAAATCCGTTACAACCCGGGGCATTTGTATCATCACGAGCGAGAGAAGCCATGGCGCGAAAAGGTCCGCTGGCTGGCTGGCGTCGCCGGCCAACACGGGTGCGACTTGAGAGTTGGCGTCAATGGCGGCAGCGTTGATCCGGATCAGCGCGAACGGTTTGAAGTCGCCGATTCGATCGGCCCGATGTTGGCAAGCGCCTGGGATCACTGTGCGGCATTGGACGAACTCGGGTTTGATCAGTTCTGCGTTTCTTTGAAGGACTCCGACCCAGGGAAGGTAATCGAATTGAACCAGCGATTTGCGGCAGTACGTCCGGATGTCCCGTTGCATTTGGGAGTGACTGAAGCCGGACTGCCCCCCGAAGGCGTGATCAAGACTCGCGTGGCATTCGAGCAGTTGATCGGCCAGGGGATTGGCGACACGATCCGAGTTTCCTTGACGGTGCCAAACCACGAGAAAGGCGAAGAAATTCGGGTAGGCCGCGAGATTTTGAGCGACATTTATGCGGGCCGCGTCCGATCTGTCGTTCGCTTTGATACGGCGGGTTTGAATATCATTTCCTGTCCCAGTTGTTCGCGAGTGGAAAACGAGTCATTTGTTCAGCTTGCTCAACAAGTCAAACAAATGACGGCCTATGCGGCCGATCACCGAGTCACGATTGCGGTGATGGGTTGCCGCGTCAATGGGCCGGGAGAAACCGACGATGCGGACTTAGGTTTGTGGTGTGGACCGAATTTTGTCAACCTCAAACGGGGTGGGGAACCCTTAGGAGCGTTCCCCTATGAGCAGGTTCTCGCGCGCTTGAAAACCGAATTGGATTTACTGATTGCTGCGAGGCAGGCAGCGGAGTCAGCGCCATGATCAATACCTTGTTTTTGCCCGAACTGCGGGAAATGTTGGCGGCCAATGACGAAACGGAGCTGCGTGAATTTTGCAGCGCACTGCATCCATCCCGCACCGCCGATTTTATGGAGGGGTTGACCGCCGAGGAAACCTGGCTGGTCTTGCGATATGCCGACGAATCTACGCGGGTTATGGTGTTTGAATACTTGCCATTGCCCAAGCAGCGAGAGATCATCGAAACTCAGGACCGCGTGGAGATCGCGCGACTGGTTGCCCATCTGACTTCGGACGAGCGGGTTGATATCTTGCAGGAGTGCGACGCCGAGATCGTGCGTCAATTGTTGCCGCTGTTGCCCGCTGAAGATCGGCGCGACATTCTGCGACTGAGCCAATATCCGGAGGGAACCGCGGGTTCGGTGATGGCCACCGAATTTGTGGCGCTTCCGGAAACCCTCACGATTCGACAGGCCATCGATGAAATCGCTCGGCAGGCCGACCAGTACGAGACGATGTACTACATTTATATCGTCGATGAAGTCGGTCATTTGCATGGCGTCGTCACGGCCCGCGCTTTATTGTCCCATCTGCGGACACCGCTGACGCCCTTGTCTGAAATCATGAACCAGTCGCTGATTACCGTCAATGTCGAAGACCAACTGAATGACGTCGTCAACAAAGTTGCCAAACTCGACTTGTTGGCCATTCCGGTGGTCGATCACGAAAGCCGCATCATGGGGATCATCACGTTTGACGACGTGATCGATCTGGTGCGCGAAGAGGCCACGGATGATGCTTATCGCGCTGCCGGTGTAGCGCCGTTGGAATTGCCGTATTTGGACACCAATGTGTGGACCATCGGTTGGAAGCGCGGAGTGTGGCTGGCCGTATTGTTGTGTTTCTCCCTGATTACCGCGTATTCTTTGCGGCTCTATGAAGAGCGTTTGGCAACCTGGGTGTGGTTGGTGGCATTCATTCCGTTGATCATCAGCAGTGGTGGGAATTCGGGAAACCAATCGGCGACCCTGATTATCACGGCGCTGTCCCAAGGTCATGCCAAGTTGCAGGATTGGGTCCGCATCTTTTTCCGCGAAATTGCCATTGGTTTGATCTTGGGGGTTGAGTTGGCGTTGATTGGATTTGTGATTACGACGTTTCTGATTGGGGGGCCAACGGGGCTGATCGAGCCTCTGGTCGTCCCGCTGACCCTGTTGTTAGTTGTCTTGTTTGGATCTCTGTTGGGGAGTATGTTGCCGTTGCTATTCAAGGCGTTGGGATTGGACCCGGCATTGATGAGCAATCCTTTTGTCGCAGGCACCTGCGACATTGTCGGTATTTTTGTGTATATGAACGTCGCGTTGTTTTTTTTGTCCGGACAGCGTGTTGAAATCAACTGATCGAAGGAGGCGACTGTGAAAAAAGGAGTGAATCGATTGCTGAGCGGCAAGGTTTGGGTCGGCATTACGTTCGTGTTGGGTTTGGTCGCGTTGGCAGTGGCGTCGCGAACGTGGTTTGAGACTCCCAATTTCAAGCCCATTGGCGCTGTCTGTCTGTTGTGCCCTTTAATTCTGGCTTCCTATCGGAGGTGGGCCTGGATGGTACCGCTGTTGATCGTGATGGGGAGCGAGTGGTGCTTTGAGCCGAGCGCGGGCTATTTGGTGTTTCCGCTAGTATTGAGTTGGACGATCAGCGTGGGAATCGGATTTGGTTTGCGGGGGATGATTCGACGAAGTTGGGCCGCGCCCGGCACCCGTCTTTCAGTTGTGCTCGCGATGTCGTGGCTGGCGACGTTAGCAGCCAGTCTCCAGTTCTTCGTGATTACCAATTTTGCCGTGTGGGCTGGTGCAGGCTGGTACACTCCCAACAGTGTCGGACTGTGGGAGTGTTATGCCGCGGGTTTGCCGTTTTTCCGCTGGACGGTGCAAAGCGACCTCTGT